>NZ_JBFNXK010000010.1:0-153120 GCF_046054165.1 Celerinatantimonas marina
TTTTTGGCCTCTATTTTTTCAACCAGTCGGCCGCACTCATCGTACTGGTATTGATTATTCCGAAGTTTTAGAACCCGACCGGCTCGGTCATATTCGGTTTTATGGACCTTCAATCGTTCGTCAGTAAGGCTGATAATGTTGTCGGTGGTATGCGCTTTAGCATTCAGGTTCAGTTCGCTATCGTAACCAAACAGGGTGCGTTGCAACTGCTGGTTATCGTTGCGATCTTGGCGGCGAACTTCACTAATTTGGCCATTTGGGGTCAGTGTAAATTGCTGGTTCCCCCAGTACGGGTCATCAATCCCAATCAGTTGATCGAGATTATCATAGTGATAATTGCGCAAGGTCAGCTTATCGTCGACGCGCTCTGGATGATCATGCTGAAATCCGAGCTTCTGGCTTTGCAGCAATCCTGTCGGGCTCCATTGCTGATGCAAAGCAAAGCCTTGGCCGTTATCTCGATACTGTTCAAAGCCCTCTGGGGTATACGCGAAGTTCAGTGGATCATGCTCACCCAGTTTGAGCTGGCTCAGTTGGCCTTGCTGGTAACTGAGCTGGCGAGCGGTAATAGCGCCGCTGAGTTGGCTGCGGATCCCGCTTTCATCGTAATCCGAGGTGAGCGCTTCGCCGTTAACTATTTCCTGCACCACTTGCCCAGCAGCGTTATATACAAACTCAACTTTGGCGTCGTCGTTCTCAGCGCTGATGAGTCGCCCGGCGGCATCGTAGCGGTAATCACTGGCGGAAAGGAGTTCATCCTCTGCGTTACGGTGTTCAATACCAATCACTTGGCCCAGTGCATCATATTGGAATAGTCGGCGAATACCATCCGGTTTGATATGTTCGCGCACTCGCCCCGCTTCATCGTAATGATAGAGTTCTTTGCGACCATCGTAATGTTGCTCACTCACGAGCTGCCCAGAGGGGTTAAAGTCAAACTGCCAGCTGTTTTTCTGGCTGTTGGTGACACCGGCAAATTCGGCTTCGGGGTTGTAGTGGTAACGGGTGCTGGCCCCCATCGGATCAACGCTACGGAGCAGTCGATCAAATGGGCCATATTGATACTGGTGGCGATTGCCCGCGGCATCAATAATGGTGGTCAGGTTGCCTTCGACATCATATTCAAACTGGGTGCTACTGCCATCTTCATAAACCACCCGCTCCGGCTGGCTCTGATGCTGGTCGTAAAACCAACGGCGCTGGGTCTGGTTGCTGGCTCGGCGCTCGATCAATCGATATTGTTGATCGTAGATAAATTCATAGCTCAGCCCCACCTGCGGTTTAACTGCCGCTAATAAGCCATATGGGTTGTATTGATAGGCGGTGGTGACACCATCGGGTGCGGTAGATTGCGTCCGCTGCCCCTGATCATCATAGTCATAGTGCCACTGTCGCCCTAACGGATCGGTGACCTGAGTGAGTTCACCTTGGACGTTGTAATCATAGTGCCACTGGCTACCGAGGGGATCGGTATAGAGGATGGGCCGTCCCCAGTCATCATACTCATAGTGATGAACACTGCCGTCCGGAAGTTTAGCCTCCGTCATATTGCCCCAGTCGTCATAGATGTATTCAGTGGTGGCGCCGGTGGGATCAGTTACTGCAATGAGGTTATCCAGTTCCCATTGCTGCTCGGTGCGGTGACCATCTGGGTCAACGATGGCGATGAGGTGATTTTGTTCGTCGCGATGATATTCACTCACACCACCAAAGGCACTGGTGTAATAAGTAATATTGGCATCGTTATCATAGCTGATTTTATCGTTCCAGAAGTGACCACTACAGCGAGTGGCAATGGCGCGCCCCTGTTCATCGTAGTCGTGTTCTACCCAAGTGTAGGCCAGATCTTGCCAACGTTTCAGGTAACCTTGCGGGGTATATTGATAATCAAAATTACAGCCTTCACCCGCTCGGACTTTAATCAAGCGCCCCTGTTTATCGTAGTGATAGGAAGCCAGCGGTTTGATCAACTGCCGTTCGGGAGTCAGCAACGCAAGCGCGGTGATCCGGTTGTGATCGGTGCTCACTTGGATCAAGTTATTGTCGGCTAAAACCACCCATTTCAGGGTTCCCAACTCGTAGAGGAAGGTCACTTGATGGCCATAGCTATCGGTGATGGCTGTTAATCGAACCGTTGAGCCTAATGCATAGCCAAAGTGATAACGCACCCCACTTTTGTGGTAGAGCACAAAATCTTGGTTATTACGAAACAGTCGCCATTGCGGCTGCAATGCGGAGCGGGTCGCTTCCCCTTCGGCCATCGGGATGGGGAAAATAGCAGTGGTATAGTCTTTATCGACAAAGGTGACGGTATCATCCGTCATCTCTAAACAAACGTCCCAGCTACTGCGCCAAGCCCGCCCCATTAATCCGATATCACGCCGTCCACAAGAGTGAAAATAACGCTCGTGATTTAGTGACAGGTAACCCGGCAAGATGAAGTCCTGACGGGATTCAAATACCTTCCCGGTATTCATATCAACCGGTTCGCCATTTTTACAAACTTTCTGGGTATTGGCCGTTGCGTTTTCGGCTTCGCTGGCTTGGCCCCCTATCTCTTTTTCAGTTTGATGCGGATCAACTTTCCCGGCATCCACATCTTCCGGTCGTTTTGCGCTTTCCCGTTTAGGCTTACCAGTTTTCACAGTCAGAACTTTGGGAATAAATTCTTCAATTTTCGAATTAATCCAAGTTTCAAGTTGCGTCAGCTTTTCATTAAGTTTTTGGATCACTTTAATCAGTGATTCAAAAACCCCATGCACTAAGCGCAACAACCAACTATCCGAATTTTTCAGCGTCTGTGAGAGTCCATGAATAATTGATTCCAATAACTCGGAAGCTTTTTGAATATAACTCGACAGATGCCCAGCAAACGAGGACAAGAATTTCACCACATTCCCGTTCGAAAGGCTTCGGATCATTTTAATTCCAAGTTGAACTGCCGCTTTATCCGATGCTTTTAACGCCTTAAGTACGGATTGACCGGTCGTTTTTAACGCATCCCCCAGTCCCGGAATAAACCCAACGAGGATCAGTGCTCCATTGGCCCAATGCCAAGCATCATCTTTGCCCTCGTAGGTTTCCCAGCACCAATCTCCAAGGAAATAAAGATCCATCGCCTGACCGACCACAGGAACACAACCCAAAATAACCTGACACATCAGTAATACGGCTTCATTACTTTTGGTATGTCCGGCCACCTCGGCCGCGAGCGATGAATGAATTTTATGAACCGCCTTACGCTGCTCAAGAGGCCCCGAATTGATCTGCCGATACAACTGCCAAAAACGCTGATAAGCAGGTTGATACTGGTCGGGAATTGATTTAAACCAAGCACTATCGACATCAATATGGCTATCTGAACTGTCATCCGCGTCGTAAGTTAAAAGCTCCTGACGATTTAAGATCGTGTATAGGGAGAAATATTCCCCAGCGACAGCGGCGTATTTGGGGTCAACTTGTAACGACGGGTTATTCACCAACGTTAGCTGTGGGGAAAATTCATCACTGCCCTCACCCAGCATCAACTTATAGCTACCGCAGCCCATCTGGTCGACTTTACATAACCCGTTTTTATCGGTTTTAGCTTCAACCTTGGTATCGGTACTATCAATCAGTTCTAAGTTGGCATCGGCAATCGGCTGACCGTCATCGTAGTGATAGCGAATAAAAAGCTGGCAGTTACATGCTTTGCAGCCACCATGTTTGACATTATCCGTAGTGAAGTTTTGTTTGGCCGCTTCGGCACTGGACATTAAATCGACTTTAGCCTGCTTACTCATGCCTAGCTGCATCCTTCTGTGCTGGACTCGCATCCGTTAAGGTGCTGATAAATTCATAAACAAAGGGATAATCAATCTTTATGCCAGAATGAGGGTGTTTATAACTTAATAATTAATAAGTATTTTTTTAAAGACTGTTAAGAGAAGTATTACGTCTGAGCAACTTCTTGCCCAGATCGAGCAAAAAGTTGCCCAGCGGGCCAAAAGTTGCCCGGAGTTTCAAAATCAGCCAATCAGCAAGGTGAACTTAACCACCATCAGATCTTTTCGGCCGTTTTTTCAGCAATTTTAACAATCAGTTGTACGGCTTGTTGCATCCCTTGTACCGTAATACATTCATGAATACCATGAAAATTGTACCCTCCGGTAAACAGATTCGGACAAGGCAACCCCATATAAGATAACCGAGCCCCATCGGTTCCCCCTCGAATGGGCTGTTCAATCGGCTCAATATCCAACGCCTGCATAGCCTGCTTCACCAAGGTAATAATTTCAGGATGGGGCGCAATTTGTTCACGCATATTGAAATAGCTATCACTGATTTCAACCGCTACCGAACCTTTACGCAGTTGTGAATTCAGCTTTTCAGCCTGCTGATGCATAAACGTTTTACGACGCGCCATCGCCTCTAAATCAAAATCACGCAAAATATAGTGCAGTTCACAGCGAGCAATCCCCGATTTTATCGATACTAAATGATAAAAACCTTCACGACCTTCAGTGGCTTCCGGCGTTTCATCTTCAGGCATTGTCACCTGAAATTTAGCTGCAATATTCATCGCATTGACCAGTGTATTCTTTGCGGTTCCGGGGTGAACACTCACCCCATGACAAATAACTTTTGCGCTACTGGCATTAAAGTTTTCCCACTCCAGTTCCCCCACAGGCCCACCATCTACGGTATACGCCCACTGCGCCCCAAATTTTTCGACATCAAAATGATCCGCACCGCGACCAATCTCTTCATCGGGCGTGAAACCAATACATATATCGCCATGCCCGATTTCGGGATGTTGGATCAAATACTCTATCGCGGTGATAATCTCAGCCACTCCGGCTTTATTATCAGCGCCTAATAATGTCGTGCCATCGGTGGTAATGACATCATCACCAATCAACTGGTTTAAAAATGGATACTGAGCCGGATCCAGCTGCTCCCCGCAAGTTCCCAGAGTGATCATTCCACCCTGATAATCATGAACGATCTGAGCTCTCACATTTTGGCCAGATTCATCCGGAGCCGTATCCATATGCGCAATAAAACCGATAGCAGGCACGGCATGGCTCACATTACCGATGAGTTTTGCCATCAGATAACCTCGCTCATCGAGCGTTACATCACTTAAACCCAGTGCCGTGAGTTCCGAGTATAATTGCCGAGCCAACTGCAATTGGCCCGGAGTACTAGGGCTATATCCACTTTCACTATCCGACTGTGTATTGATCGCCACATAACTTAAAAAACGTTCTACTAATTTTTGCATCAGAATTCACTTCTATATCATTCATGTCGACCGAACGAATAGATAGACTCCCGTTCAGGCCGCTGATTAAAAAACAGTTTATGGCTATTATCGTAACCGCTTCTGGCTCATTTATCCTCACAAACGGCCATCCAAACAATGGTTTTGTCATAATGATTGACGCTAAAAATCATTGGAATCAAAATTCGGCCATTGTCGCCTGTGTTGTTTTTTGCTACCAATAGGATAAAAATTAATCACCTGCTGATGATCTTAAGAGGATGTTTTTGATGACTGAATTTTCAAGACGCCGTTTTTTAAAGTACAGCTCAGCATTTATGGCAACCACCGCCATGTCGGCAGTTATTCCATTCCGCTCTGCACGAGCAGCCAGCTGGGATCGATTGCGGGCCTCAGGAACCGGCAAGCGTGTTTTTATTACTGGCTCAACCTCGGGCATCGGTTTAGTCGCTGCGGAGCAACTCATTCAGCAAGGGCATCGCGTGGTGGCCCATGCCCGCAACCCCCAACGAGCCCGCGAACTAAAAACAGCCTTAGCCGGTGCTGAACATATCGTTATTGGCGATCTTTCAAATATGCAGCAGATAAAAGAGATGGCTAAAGAATTAAACCAACTAGGTCACTTTGATGCTGTCATTCAAAATGCTGGGACTTATGCGAGTGGTTCTCGTGAAGCGGTTGCGGGTAACATCCCCTATATTTTCATGGTGAATACCCTCGCTCCCTATATGTTGACTGCTTTAATGGAGCGTCCCGAACGCATTATTTTTGTCAGTTCCAGTTATCATCGCGGCGCTAACATTGATATCACCGACATCACCTGGAACCGGCGGCCCTGGAGCGGTTATCAGGCTTATGGCTGTTCAAAGTTCTATGATGCCTTATTAGCCAATACTCTGGCCCGTTACTGGCCCGAGCGTTTCATTAACACTATTCGTCCCGGTTGGGTTCCAACTCATATGGGAGGAGCTGGTGCTCCAGATGACTTAGAAGATGGGGCTTTTACTCAAAGCTGGCTCGCCGTATCTGATGAACCAGCCGCTCACGTTAGTGGTAAATTTTTCTTTCATATGCAAGAAGAACGAGCAGACCCTCGTTTATCTGATCCACAGTTACAAGATCAATTTATTCGGGCCTGTGAATCACTCACTCAGTTACAGCTACCCAGCTAGCGGCTTTTAAGGACACTCATTTCGCTAAAACTCTCAATTAATGTCTCGCATTGGAGCCAATCCCCGTACCCACTGTCGGCATTCACATGTCCGGCTTTTTCCAACACCACCAGCGGACATCCCCAGACCTCAGCAATCGCATGGCTTTTGTCCAGACTCATATGCGGATCATCATCACTGCAAACCATAACGGCTTTAAACGGTAACATCGACACAGGAAGTGGCCGCTGAACTTTGATTTCATCCATTGCATAAGGAGAATCCACATCAGCAGGGGCGACCAGTAAAGAGCCTTCAATACGCCGGCTTACCGGATGCAATTCCGCCCACTGAGCAATCGCTATGGCACCACAGCTATGCCCGACTAAAATAATTTTTCCGGAAATTTGTTTTAACGTGTTATCAATACTTTCAATCCACTCTTCCCGAACCGGAGAAAACCAATCCCGTTGCTGCACACGAACAACATTGACATATTTACGTTCTAAAAAAGACTGCCAGTGTAGGCTGGAAGAATCACCAAATCCGGGGACCAATACTACCGTTATATCCATTTTTTATTCCTTGGGACATAAAAAGGCCAGACAAGATAACGGCCTATTCATTAACGTTCCAATTTTACCGAAATTAGTGGCATTGATCGAAAAAAACTCGCCAAAATCCCAAAAAATCTATCTCACTCTGGTTAGCGGAGAATCGGCAATCCGCCGATCAATCTTGACGACTCTTACGCCATGATCACAAAAGCGAATAAATTATTCGATGACTTAAGCATTCCTTAAGTTCTATTCGCTAATCTAATGATGTCACTACAATAATCCTTGCATGAGCTTTCGTATTTAATTGGCCCGGCAGGATACATACGAGCTGACCGATATTATCAGAGGCTAAAAAACTATGAATAAAATTTATGTATGGGACTGGTTTGTACGTCTGACGCACTGGATAGTCGCTATCCTGTTTCTGGCAAACTACTTTGTATTACCCAAAGGA
This sequence comes from Celerinatantimonas marina, assembly GCF_046054165.1. NCBI lineage: Bacteria > Pseudomonadati > Pseudomonadota > Gammaproteobacteria > Celerinatantimonadaceae > Celerinatantimonas > Celerinatantimonas marina. Next base: position 7,432 of record NZ_JBFNXK010000010.1, read on the forward strand.
AGCGAACCTCATCAAATTGCAGGCTACATCGTGATTGGAGCGGTAGTTCTACGATTACTCTGGGGATTAGTGACTCACTCCCCGGCCCGATTATCCGAATTTAAACCCTCCATTCCCAAAGCATTGGATCATATCCGTTCAGTTATTGCTACCGGAGAGGACGATCATGTCGGACATAATCCCGCAGGTGCTATCATGATCTGGGCCATGTGGGCATTAATTCTGATCACAGCTTTTACCGGTTGGGGAACCCAACTTGATGCGTTTATACATGCTAAATGGCTACGAGAAACGCATGAAATATTTGCCAATATCACCATGCTGGCTGTCGCCGTACATATTTCGGCAATTGTGGTCATGACCCGACTCACCCATCGTTCTTATGTAAAAGGCATGTGGTTTCAGCGAAAACAATAGAAAACAACGGCACTAAAAAGAAAGCGTGCCTTTAAACATGGTTACGGCGGTACCACTGATGCGAATGCGTCCCCGGGCCAAACGCTCGACATCCACAAAACCGCCTCGGCTAGAAGCCTGATATCCTCGCAAACGAGTTCTAGCTAATTTTTGGCACCAGTAGCTGGCTAATGCGCAATGAGCCGATCCCGTTACGGGATCTTCATTCACACCAACCCAAGGGGCAAAATAACGAGAAACAAAATCAGCGGACAAGTAATTTGAATTAGCCGTCACAATGACGCCTCGCCCCGGCCCTTGTTTGAGCAAATCAAAATTAGGCGTCATTTCAATAATCGTTTCCATATTATCAATGACAATCAAGTCCTTATTGCCATCAAACTGTAGCCATACCAATATCTGAGATGGTTGGAGTCCCAGTGCATTTAACAACAACTGATTGTATTGATGGATCCGTTTTAATTTAGGTTCAGGAAAATTCATATTCAGCATCTGGCCTTGTACATGTACTGAAAGCATTCCCGATAAGGTGTTAAATTTAACCTGCTGCTCATCATGAATAAATGCTAATTCTCTTAATACGTGCGCAGTTGCCAAGGTTGCATGGCCACACAGTTCCACCTCAACCAAGGGTGTAAACCAGCGTAAATACATATTATCGAGTGTTAAAAAGGCAGTTTCAGAAATAGCAAGTTCTTTAGCAATGGATAACATCAAGCTACTTTCTAGCGGTTCTTGGGTAATACAAACACCCGCTGGATTCCCTTTAAAGGGTAACGAAGTAAAAGCATCAATCTGGTAAATATCTAATTGCATTCAACTCGTCCTTTTGAATCATTACTTTTATTAATCAGCTATCATGCCGAATCCCATTTGAGCCTATAATTCATTCTTTATAATTAATATTCACTACGATATTGTTCAATCAATCCATGCCTAAATATCTTTATCAATAATTTTAGTGCGGGTATAACGTGACACTAGATACCCCGTAAATACGAGTTATTATTTATATAGTAAATATTTTTAAGTTAAATAAAATGATGATACACGCAATTATTCTTAAGGATATACATATCAAACACTAAATAATGATTAACAGCATCGGCTCAAACAAAAGATTAAAAAGATCCAAAGCTGCTCTTTGAATATGGCACAACCAAACTAATGGAAATTGATCTAAAACAATTTGTCCCCCCACTTCGTGCGTGTATTCATCATACCAATACACTCCATATTGGAAACAACTGATTGGGGCCCACCCCGAGAAGGCAGGTTACTTCCATTATTGATAACACTACCAACATCATAAAATTCGCAGAAAACATCCGCAACAAGCTTGCCACCCGTCATACAGTCGATGGTCAATTAACACTGATAAAAACACAGCTTCCAATCACAGGCCCGCAACCGAATCTGTGGAAATAAAAAACCCGGCGATGTAGCCGGGTTTAGCTTGGCGAAACAAACAGAACCGTTAGCCGATCAGTCCCTGTTTAGCTAGATATTCATCATAGCTGCCGTGGAAATCGTTGACACCATCTTTAGTGATCTCAATGATGCGAGTGGCAATCGAGGAAACAAACTGACGATCATGGGAAACAAACATCAAGGTCCCTTTGTAGTTTTCCAGTGCCAGGTTCAATGCTTCAATCGATTCCATATCCATGTGGTTGGTTGGCTCATCCATCAGCAGAATGTTAGGCTGTTGCATAATCAGCTTACCGAATAACATTCGGCCTTGTTCGCCCCCGGAGATCACTTTCACCGATTTTTTAATCTCATTTTGTGAAAACAGCATCCGCCCTAAAATACTGCGCACCGTTTGCTCGTCATCGCCTTCTTTTTTCCACTGCGCCATCCAGTCCAGAAGATTCATATCTTCACTGAATTCATGCGCATGATCCTGTGCATAAAAACCGATATTGTTATTTTCCGACCATTTGATCTCACCCACCATCGGCGTCATCACACCCGCTAAGGTGTTCAACATGGTCGATTTACCAATGCCGTTTTCACCGATAATCGCAATGCGCTCACCAACTTCAACCATTAAATTCACATCATCAAATAGGATATTGTCGCCATAGCCTTGTTTTAAACCGGTGACTTCCAATGCATTACGGAACAGTTCTTTTTCTTGATCAAAGCGAATAAAGGGCGACTGCCGGCTGGAAGGCTTAACCTCTTCAAGCTGAATTTTATCCAGCAATTTCTGGCGTGATGTCGCCTGTTTGGCTTTGGATGCGTTTGCCGAGAAACGGCTCACGAAGGTTCTAAGCTCCGCAATCTGGGCTTTTTTCTTGGCATTATCCGCCTGCAAACGGTCACGTGCTTGCTCGGCGGCAATCATGTACTCATCGTAGTTACCGTGGAACAACCGCAGCTCACCATAGTCTAAATCGGCCATGTGGGTGCAAACAGTATTTAAAAAATGACGGTCATGGGAAATGATAATCATCGTACAGTTACGTGCCTGCAAAATTTGCTCAAGCCAGGCGATGGTGTGCATATCCAAGTTGTTGGTCGGTTCGTCGAGCAGCATAAAATCAGGTTCTGCAAACAGCACCTGCGCCAGCAAAACTCGCAGTTTTAGCCCCGGTGCAATCTCACTCATCAGGCCAAAATGCTGCACTTCAGGGATCCCTAACCCCAGCAACAGTTCACCGGCACGCGCTTCGGCCGAATAACCATCCATTTCGGCGAATTGTACTTCCAAATCGCCAACGCGCATCCCATCTTCATCGGACATTTCAGGCAGCGAATAGATCCGATCGCGTTCCTCTTTTACCTGCCACAGTTCTTTGTGGCCCATGATCACCGTATCGATCACGGTGAATTGCTCAAATGCAAACTGATCCTGACCTAATTTAGCCATTCGCTCATTCGGATCGGTGGCCACGCTGCCTGCAGACGGTTCCAGCTCACCACTTAAAATTTTCATAAAAGTGGATTTACCGCAGCCATTGGCGCCGATTAAACCATAGCGATTCCCATTACCGAATTTAATCGAGATGTTTTCAAACAATGGCTTAGCGCCAAATTGCATGGTGATATTTGCAGTTGTTAGCACAAGAGACTTCCAGATTGGATGGTGAACATAAATAAAGCCAGCCATCAGCCAACTTTTCGAATCGGCGATTCTAACAGGTTTTATCCGCCATATCAGTCTCTATTATGGCTGATCACGGCGAGATGATAGCAACCTTCCGGATACAACGCGGACGCTCGAGTTTCGCGGCCCTGTGGCCCCGGCATCCGCTGCGCTACAGCCGGGCTACCCGTGTATATCCCGTGTATCCCGCAAATCGTAGCCCGGATGCAATATCATGGAATCCGGGGCTATTCGGGCACCGTGACCATCTTTAACCCTGTTACCCCGGCATTCGCTGCGCTGCTGCCGGGCTACCCAAATGCCGGATATTATCGCCCTATAAACCGTGAATTGTCGCCCGGATGAAATGACATGGAATCCGGGGCTATTCAGGCACCGTGACCACTTTTAACCCTGTGGTCCCGGCATCCGCTGCGCTACTACCGGGCTACCCGTGTATATCCCATATATCCCGCAAATCGTAGCCCGGATGGAATAGCATGGAATCCGGGGCTATTCGAGCACCGTGACCATTTTAATCCTGTTACCCCGGCATCCGCTGCGCTACAGCCGGGCTACCCGTGTATATCCCGTGTATCCCGCAAATCGTAGCCCGGATGCAATATCATGGAATCCGGGACTGTTCGGCACCATGACCATCTTTAGCTCTGTGGCCCCGGCATCCGCTGCGCTACAGCCGGGCTACCCATGTATATCCCGAATATCCCGTGTATCCCGCAAACGTAGCCCGGATGGAATAGCATGGAATCCGGGGCTATTCGGGCACCGTGACCATTTTTTAACCCTGTGGCTCCGGCTACCCAAACGCCGGATATTATCGCCTTATGCACCGTGAATCGTAGCCCGGATGCAATACCATGGAATCCGGGGCTATTCGGGCACCATGACCATCTTTAGCTCTGTTGCCCCGGCATCCGCTGCGCTACAGCCGGGCTACCCAAACGCCGCATATTATCGCCTTATACACCGCAAATCGTAGCCCGGATGCAATACCATGCAATCCGGGGCTATTCGGGCACCGTGACCATCTTTAGCTCTGTGACCCCGGCATTCGCTGCGCTACAGCCGGGCTACCCGTGTATATCCCGTGTATCCCGCAAATCGTAGCCCGGATGGAATACCATGCAATCCGGGGCTATTCGGGCACCATGGCCACTTTTAACCTGTGGCCCCGGCATCCGCTGCGCTACAGCCGGGCTACCCAAATGCCGCATATTATCGCCCTATACACCGTGAATCGTAGCCCGGATGGAATACCATGGAATCCGGGGCTATTCGGGCACCGTGACCATCTTTAGCTCTGTTGCCCCGGCATTCGCTGCGCTGCTGCCGGGCTACCCAAACGCCGGATATTATCACCCTATAAATCGTTAATTCTAAAATCGCACCTACTCTGCATGGTACTGATCTAACAACTCTAACAAGGCGCTGGCTGCCGGTGATATATTGCGTTTCGGATGAGTAATGGCATAGTGCTTAATATGGTAGATAGGCAACTCTTGACACTGTTTAAATGGGATCACCTGTTGCAACTCTCGCATATACGCAATCGGTAAAATTCCAATATATAATCCCGTCGAAACCAGTGTTGCCACCGCCTCAATTCCACTGGCTTCAGGTCCGCGCTGAAATCCAAAATCAGCCAATGCTCGATGCACAAAAGCCTGATTTCGATAAACCAAGGGGCGCTGCAATGGTTTTAAATCATGATGCAAGTCACAATAACAAAAACCACATTCTTCCTGAAACAACGGTAAATAGTTCAAACTCTCGACAAGATCATCATCCAGTACCCCCCGAATCACAATATCCAATTGATGGCTATGTAGATTCTGCATCAGCTCATTGGAAGTCATTGTCGCGACCGACAAATCAGCATCGGGTGCCAATCGTAAAAATTCAGAAAGAGCCTGAGATATTCGTGAATGCCGGTTGCTTAGCAGATTATCCGTAATACCTAGCTGCACTTTGCCACTAATCACACCACTGAGCGCATCCACTTCAGCGTGAATACGCTCCAGTGCCAATAAGACTGGCCGGGTAAATTCAATGGCTTTTTCACCGGCCGCCGTCAACGAAAAACCTTGTGGCCCTCGAAAACAGAGCCGGGTGCCTAAATTTTCTTCAACCTCTTTGATATGACGACTTATCGTCGCTTTGGTCATATTCAAAGTCGATTCCGCCGCCGAAATTCCTTCTGCATGAGCGACTTCCATAAGGATCCGCAGGCTACGAAGATCTTTCTCAGTCAGTGTATGAAGAGGCATAGTTGCAGTTTCCGTAACCTTAGTTGCAAATAAACATGATTGTTTAATACCTTATAGCTCAATACAATCAAATTTATCAATTATTTTTGTGAAAGAAATCTATGTCAAAACCACTCACAGTGCCGCCACAAACCAATCATAAGTCGATGCTATTTTCGGAATTAGCCTTGGATCTGGATAATCTGGTTGCAGATATTGCCATCTTGGGAGTGCCCTTCGGCAGCCCTTATACTCCTAAAGATTACAATAACGATCAAAGCAACGCGCCCACAGCTATCCGGCAGGCTTCTGATCGAGTGATCCGTTCTCCTGAACGCTATGACTATGATATCGAAGGACCGTTGCTACAACACCGTGACGATATTCGTTTTGTCGACTGCGGCGATGTTCCCTCCGATCTTTACAATCCGGAGATTCACTATCAACGCACCGTCAGTGCCGTCAAAAAAATTCTCAAAGCCGGGGCGCTGCCTTTGATTTTAGGAGGCGACCATGGGATCACGAATCCAGTGATTGAGGCTTATGCAGATGAAGAACCTTTTTATCTAGTACATGTTGATGCCCATCTGGACTGGCGTGATGAAGTCAACGGTGTTAAAACTGGCCTGTCGAGTCCAATTCGACGTGCTTCAGAAAAGCCTTATATTAAAGGCATTTATCAGGTTGGTATGCGTTCATCGGGGAGTGCTCGTCAACAAGAAGTCGACGATGCAGCCGCTTATGGATCGCATGTCATGACCTCCTATGAATTGCATAAAGTCGGCATGGAAAGCTTTTTAGCTCAGATCCCGGATGGTGCCCGCTACTATTTGACGATCGATGCTGATGGACTTGACCCAACCATCATGCCTGCCGTTTTAGGGCCTGCACCGGGCGGTGTGGACTACATACAGATCCGGGAGTTAATCCACGGACTGATCCATAAAGGTCGCTTGATTGGGATGGATATTGTGGAGATCACTCCAGCCAAAGATATCAATCAAATGTCTTGCTTAGTAGCAGGACGACTGATCCTGAATGTCATTGGAGCAACCATTAAAGCCGGTTATTACGATGAGAAATAACCCATAGGGAATTATCAGACAAGAGGTCTATATATGAACTTATATCATAAAATTATACTTTCAGGTGCCGCCGCACTGTTGTCACTGCACGCGTTAGCCGCTGAGCCAATCCGGGCGGCCCTCGACCCGACTTATCCGCCGATGGAATATATGCAGGATGGGCAACGCACCGGTTTTGATATTGATCTGGCCAAAGCCTTGCAGCAAAAAATGGGACGCGAAATTGTCTATACCGATATGGACTTTAAAGCGATGATCCCATCGATTATCGCAGGTCGTCAGGATATCGTGTTATCCGCCATCTATATCACGCCAGCCCGTAAAAAAGTGGTCGACTTTACCAACTCCTATTTTTCAGCCGGGCTGGTGGCATTGGTCCGAAAAGACAGCGACATCCATAAATTAAGCGATTTAAACGATAAAACTGTCGCGGTACAAGTCGGCACGAAATCCGTCGCCTATCTACGCGAACACTTTCCAAAAATCAAACGGATGGAAGTCGAAACCAACGAAAGTATGTTTAATGCACTTGCCAGCAAACGTGCTGCAGCAGTGATCACCGGTCGTCCCGCCGCCTTACTCTATGCGAAAAAAACGGGTCACAGTCGCGTACTGGATGAAATGGTCTCGCATGAAGAATATGGAATTGTGGTTAGCAAAAAAGAACCGGAGCTCACAGCCGCTCTAAACAAAGCACTGGATGAACTCAAAGCAGACGGAACCTACAGCAAAATAGTTGCTAAATGGTTCGGTAGCGATAAATAGGTTCTTGATATGCCGGAATTTGATTTTTCACCCGTATTTGCCGGATGGGAAGACTTGCTACATGGCACAGGAGTGACGATTGAAGTCACTCTCTGTTCCCTGATCCTCAGTTGCATTTTCGGGATTATCTTAGGCTTAGGCCGACTTGATCCGAAAAAACGGATTCGCTATACCCTCGCGAATACTTACGTGATTATCATCCGCGGCACCCCGCTGCTGGTTCAGCTCTTCATTTTGTTTTTCGGCCTCCCCTATTTCAATATTATGCTCCCGGCCTTTTTCTGTGGAGTCATCGGGATGGGGTGTTATTCCGCGTCCTATGTTTCAGAAATTGTCCGCGGCGCTATTTTGTCCGTCGATAACGGTCAGATGGAAGCGGCTCGCTCAATGGGCATGCCGCACTCGCAGGCGATGCGGATCGTGATCCTGCCCCAGGCACTGGTACGGATGGTGCCACCACTGGCCAATGAGTTTATCGCGCTCACTAAAAATTCCGCCCTGATTTCACTAGTGACGATCAACGATGTAATGCATGAAGGGCAAAAAATTATCAGTGTCTCCTATCGTTCACTGGAAGTTTATATTGCGATTGCCGGCATCTATCTGGTGTTAACCACCACCATCATGTTTGCCCTGCGCAAATTAGAAAACCGCTTACGAGCTGGGGGGATGGTGCAATGAATCCACCCTTAATCTCCATTCAGGATCTCCATAAATCATATGGCGATTTAGATGTACTTAAAGGCATTAGCCTTAACGTCGCTCGCGGAGAAGTCGTCGTTGTCATCGGGGCCAGTGGCTCGGGGAAAAGCACATTTTTACGCTGCTGCAACGGTTTAGAAGCAGCCCAACACGGCAGTATTCGGATCTGCGGTCAATGGCTGTTAAAAGACGGGCAAGATCTCTGTGATAAAGCACTCAATGAATTACGCCGTCAGGTTGGCATGGTTTTCCAGTCATTTAACCTGTTTCCGCATATGTCGATTCTCAGTAACGTCGCTGTAGGCCCGCGTAAAATTTTAAGGTATTCCAAGAGTGAATCCGAGGCCATGGCCATGCAGTTACTAGAAAAAGTCGGTCTGGTCGATAAAGCCCACAACTATCCGGGGAGCTTATCCGGCGGCCAAAAACAGCGGGTTGCCATTGCGCGAGCACTGTCGATGCAACCGGAAGTCATGCTATTTGATGAACCGACTTCAGCACTCGATCCACAGCTGGTGGGCGAGGTGCTACGCGTCATGAAAAATTTAGCACAAGAAGGCATGACCATGATGGTGGTCACTCATGAAATGTCTTTTGCCCGAGAAGTCGCCGATACCTTAGTGGTCATGGCCGAGGGCAAAATTGTTGAATCCGGGCCGGCTCGGGCGATTTTTGATAACCCGCAGCATGAGAGCACACAATTGTTGCTCCAGACCCTTTAGGAATTTCCGAACCATGATGAACATGAAAGGAGAAAATCGGTTAAACCGGGCATTTACGGGGATACCCACATTTTTAAAATCCAATAACGCGCCACGACTCAAACAACTAAACGCAAAGATGGCCGTTTTTGGCGTTCCCTTCGATGAGGGACTCCGTATCTGCCCGGTATCCATGTTGCGGTGGTCAGACCACCACCCCGGCACTCATTTCGCTGCTACCGGGCGACAGCGTATATCTCCACTATTAATCGCCGGATGAAATGAGACCCGGGATAAATATTGGCGAAACCACTAATGCGGGAAACACCGCCACTATTGAGCGATCAGATTTTAGTTCTTACCCTCTTATAGCTACCGCTCAAAGATGGTATTAATACATATCTGTCGATAATCAAAACGATTGCTTTCTCGCACTGATACAGCAAGGATGTTCGTTCGTGCCCGCCTATCAAAAAATTTTTAAGGTCCGCCGCCGCTATAATCAGTGGGTGGCCAACCAAACATTAGAAGATTACGCACTGCGTTATACTGCCAAAAAATACAGTGCGATGTCTACGCTTAAAGTCGGTCAAACGGCACTGGGGGCGACGGCTTTTTTAGCCTTAGAAGGCTTAGCGGCAACCGTCACCCTATTATGTGGTTTCACCAACACCATCAGTGCCATGTTGGTGGTTTGTAGCATTTTTTTCATCACCGGTCTGCCGATTAGTTATTACAGTGCCAAACATGGTCTGGATATCGATTTACTGACCCGTGGCGCCGGTTTCGGCTATTTGGGCTCGACCCTTACCTCGCTGATTTATGCCTCATTCACCTTTATCTTTTTTGCTATTGAATCGGCCATTTTAGCCTCGGCGTTACACGCATTACTGCATATTCCGCTAGCGCTGGCCTATTTGATCTGTGCGCTAGTCGTGATCCCGATAGTGATCCACGGTATTACCGCCATCAGCCGTTTTCAGGCGGCTAGCCAATGGATCTGGCTGACGCTGCAAATCATGGCGCTAGCGATTGTGATCGGTTACGAATACCCCAACTTACATGATTGGACTCAATACCCGGCCCCCGGCGAATCTATCGACCATTTTGATCTGATGCGCTTTGGCATCGCCGCCTCGGTGTTTTTTGCGATGGTGGCGCAGATCGGCGAACAAGTCGACTATCTGCGATTTTTACCGCCCAAAACGGATCAAAACCGCAAACGCTGGTGGTTCTGGCTCATTCTCACCGGTCCCGGATGGGTATTTGTCGGTGCCATAAAAATGCTACTCGGCTCCTTCTTGGCCTATTTGGCCATTACGCAGGGCGTCTCGGGGGAACAAGCTTCAGACCCCACTTACATGTATCAGGTAATCTTCACCACTTTAAGCCACTCACCGCAATGGGGACTGATTTTAGCGGCAGTGATGGTAATCGTCTCGCAGATGAAAATTAACGTGACCAACGCCTATGCGGGTTCCATTGCCTGGTCCAACTTTTTCTCACGCGTCACCCATAACCATCCGGGGCGCGTCGTCTGGTTAATCTTTAATGTCTCACTCGCCTTGCTGCTGATGGAGTTCGGGATCTATCACGCCCTCGAAGCCATTTTGGGGGTGTTTGCCATCATTGCCCTGAGCTGGCTCTCCTGCGTAGCCGCCGATCTCATGATCAATAAACCGCTCGGGCTCAGCCCAGCCAAGATCGAGTTTAAACGCGCCCACCTCTACGATATTAATCCGGTCGGTTGCGGTGCGATGGCCGTCGCCACTTTCGCGGGAATGCTCTGCTATCTGGGATTTTTTGGCGAAGTGGCCAAAAGCCTCTGTGACTTCATCAGCCTGTTGTGTTGCTTTATCTGCGTGCCATTATTTGCCTGGCTGACCCGAGGTAAATATTATCTGGCCCGGGAACCCAATGATGCACAGATCAATCCTGAGCAAGCACACACCGTCCAATGCGGGATCTGTGAAAATCATTTTGAACCGGAAGATATGAGCTACTGCCCAGCCTATGGCGTGCCAATCTGCTCACTGTGCTGCTCACTGGATGCCCGCTGTTTAGATAGCTGCAAACCGCATGCCCGCATCGGCCGACAAACTCTCAATGTGCTGCGCCATCTGCTACCACGACGCTATATCCGCAAACTGCGCTCGCGATTAGCACGCTTTATCAGCTGCGTACTGGCCGTTAATATCGTCAACGCTGCCATTCTCTATCTGGTGTTTCGCCAGTTTGACAGCCCGATTGCGGCCCAAAGCCAACTGCTACAACAAGCGCTCTGGTCGCTATTCTTTATCATTTTGATCTGCTCCGGGGTGATTTCATGGGTCTTACTGCTCGCCCATGAAAGCCGCTTGGTCGCACAGTTAGAATCCAATCGCCAGACCCGCAAGTTGTTGCGTGAAATCGATGCCCACCAGCAAACCGACCGAATGTTGCAAGAGGCCAAAGAGCAGGCAGAAAAAGCCAACGCCGCTAAAAGTCGTTATTTAAGCGGCATCAGCCACGAACTGCGCACCCCGCTGCAATCGATCATCGGCTATGCACAGCTGCTAGCCATGCAACCCCAACTAGCTGAAAAAACCCGCCAGGGCCTGACTATCATCAACCGCAGCAGCCGCTATCTGACTGACTTAATCGACGGTCTGCTTGATATCTCGCGAATTGAGGCCGGCAAACTAGAACTGGCACGTAACGAACTGGATTTAGCCGAACTGATCCACGAGCTATCCGAGATGTTCAGCCTGCAAGCGGGACAGAAATCATTGCAGTTTAACTGTCACATCCATCATCGTCTGCCACAAACCGTGGTGACCGATACCAAACGACTGCGGCAAATTTTAATTAATCTGCTCAGCAATGCGGTGAAATATACCCCGAGCGGTTCGGTTAACTTTGAGATCTTTTATCGCAATCAGGTCGCCGAATTTGTAATTACCGACACTGGCCCCGGCATTCCAAGCGATCAACGCCAGCGCCTGTTCATGCCGTTTGAACGCAGCGATGATGTGCAAAATATCCCCGGCACCGGTTTAGGACTGACCATCGTCAAGCTGCTCACCGAAATTATGGGGGGCGACATCCATCTGGACAGTAGTGACCAAGGCAGCGCCTTTCATGTCAGCTTGATGTTGCCATGGGTGTTACATTCGACCCAAACGAAACCCGTAAATCGCACCATCACCGGCGTTCAAAACGGCTCCCCATCGATATTGATGGTGGATGATGACCGGCAGTTTACCCAGCTTTTTAAAGATTACTTTTCTTCGCTGGGATTGACGATCCACTGTGCCGCCAGCAGTGAACAGGCCCGACAAATCTGTGCCCGGCAGCAGTTTGACCTCTATCTGCTCGATATCAATATGCCCGGTGAAAACGGTTTGTCGCTTGCCAAATGGCTAAGAGAGCAGCCGCTGACCGCGCCCATTTTAATGCTCTCAGCCAACGCCGCCGAACAATTTAAAAGCGCGCCACATCAAGATTACAATGTTTTTTTAGCCAAACCGATTACCTTAGATGCGCTGCGCAGCCACATTGGCGAAGCACTCCATCTACAATGGCGTTATGATGAACCCGTCGCGACACCCGTAACAGCGATCCCGCTGGTCGATGCGGCGCTCTTATCCCAGTTCCATCGCTTTGCCCAAATTGGCTATAAAAAAGGGGTTAGCCAAATTCTCACCCAACTGGCCAATCCACCGCAGCTCACCGCTGCGCAACAAGCCGAACTGGAACGACTCAATGAGCACTGTCAATTTGCCGCGATGGTGACCTATCTGGAGCAGCTCAGAACATGACTTTTAATAACGAGACGATTTTAGTGGTCGACGATGCCGCGGATACGCTCTCTTTTATCAACGATACCCTCGAACAGGCCGGTATGGATGTGTTGGTCGCCCTCGAAGGCAAACAAGCGCTGATGATCGCTTCACAGATCCGTCCGGATATGATCCTGCTGGATGCAATGATGCCGCAGATGGATGGCTTTGCCACCTGTCAGGCGCTCAAAGCCGACCCGAAACTGGCCGATATTCCGGTGATTTTTATGACCGGCCTATCACAAACTGAAGATATCATTCGCGGCTTAGAAGTGGGTGGGGTTGACTATCTCACCAAACCAATAGAACCGGCCGAACTACTAGCGCGCATGCGTGTTCATCTCGACAACGCCAAACGTGCCGCCCAAGCCCAAACCGCCTTAGATGCCACCGGCCAGCAGCTCGTCACCGTCAACCGTTTAGGCCGGATCACTTGGGCAACGACCCAAGCGCAAGCAAGCCTCACATCGATATTAGACGATGCCACAACGCTTAACGCCTTCGCTGCCCAGCTCATCGCCTGGCAAGCGCAAAATCCGCATATCGGCAGCAGCTTCAACTGGCCTGAATGCGATTTAAGCTTTGATTATCAAGGCTTAACCAATCAAGGCGATATGCTGCTGCGCGTCGAAGATAAAAGCCAGGAACAAGGCGCCCCGAAACTACGCCAGCGCTTAGCAGGGATTACCGAGCGCGAATCCGAAGTGCTTTACTGGCTCGCCAACGGCAAAACCAACCGCGAAATCGCCCTGATTTTATCCGTGAGCCCGCGCACCGTGAATAAACATCTTGAAATGTTATTCCCAAAATTAGGCGTCGAAAACCGTACTGCCGCGGCAGCCATTGCACTGAAAATATTGGCGTATTAAGGACTTATCACAACGACCTATGATGAATCACTATAAGGTTTGGATTGTCATCAGTTTCGCCAGCTTATTATCAGCCGCCGATAACTGGATCGCATCGCTATTACTGCCCAATATTGCTCACAGCTACAGCTTTCAGGACCCAAAACGCTGAGGGGATAAACCACACCTCAACGACTACTAGCATATTGCAGCTAATTTAAGTGTTATTAAGAACATCTAACTTTATGATTCATTTGAGCCATCACCACCAATGTAAATACTTTCTCTGAATTCTGCATTATTCCATGTTTCATTAATGTATGACCTTCAGCCGAGGCAACCGACTTATCTCCGGCGGCAACTGGGTGAGTTGATTACCGCTAATATCCAGCCCAGTCAGCTGAGTCAACTGACCTATCTCCGGGGGCAATCCGGTCAATTGATTACCACGGAGATTCAACCAAGTTAACTTCGTCAACTGACCTATCTCCGGCGGCAACTGGGTGAATTGGTTACCGCTCATATCCAACTTAGTTAACTGGGTCAACTGACCTATCTCAGGGGGCAATTGGGTGAGTTGATTATCGCTAATATTCAGCTGGGTTAACCTCGTCAACTGACCTATCTCCGGGGACAACTGGGTGAATTGATTACCGCTGATGCCCAGCGCAGTTAACTGAGTTAATTGACTTATCTCCGGTGGCAATCCGGTCAATTGATTACTACTGAAATTCAACCAAGTTAACTTCGTCAACTGACCTATCTCCGGCGGCAACTGGGTGAATTGGTTACCGCTCATATCCAGCCCAATTAACTGGGTCAACTGACCTATCTCCGGCGGCAACTGGGTCAGTTGATTACCGCTAATATCCAACTTAGTCAACTGGGTCAACTGACCTATCTCAGGGGGCAATTGGGTCAGTTGATTATCCTTCATATATAGGTCAGTTAACTTCGTCAACTGACCTATCTCCGGCGGCAACTGGGTGAGTTGATTATCGCTAATATTCAGCTGGGTTAACCTCGTCAACTGACCTATCTCCGGGGACAACTGGGTGAATTGATTACCGCTGATGCCCAGCGCAGTTAACTGAGTTAATTGACTTATCTCCGGTGGCAACTGGGTGAATTGATTACCACTGATGCCCAGCGCAGTTAACTGAGTTAATTGACTTATCTCCGGTGGCAATCCGGTCAATTGATTACTACTGAAATTCAACCAAGTTAACTTCGTCAACTGACCTATCTCCGGGGGCAATTGGGTCAGTTGATTATGATCCAGATCCAACCAAGTTAACCAAGTCAACTGACCTATCTCCGGCGGCAACTGGGTCAGTTGATTATGATCCAGATCCAACCAAGTTAACCTCGTCAACTGACCTATCTCCGGCGGCAACTGGGTCAGTTGATTACCGCTCATATCCAACTTAGTTAACTTCGTCAACTGCCCTATCTCCGGCGGCAACTGGGTCAGTTGATTATGGTCCATATCCAATCGAGTTAACTTCGTCAACCGACCTATCTCCGGCGGCAACTGGGTGAATTGGTTACCGCTCATATCCAGCCCAGTTAACTGGGTCAACTTACCTATATCTGGAGACAATGTAGTCAATTGATTAGCGCTAATATTCAGTACAGTTAGATGAACTAGCTGTTTTATCTCAGAAGGAAGCTCACTTATTTGATTATTATCTAACTCTAGTTTTTCAAGATTAGGAAACGCTTTAGCTATTAATGCAACTTGTTCAGAGTCTAATTTATTATCCGAGAGAATTAACTGCTTTATATTTTTGAGCAATAACGCTTCGTCAGGTAATGTTGTAAGTCCATAGCCCCTTAGATCTAATATAGAACCTCTGTGTGATCGCACTCCGGAAATAATCGCAAGAGGTGATACAATTTCAGGGGCCACT
Source organism: Celerinatantimonas marina (assembly GCF_046054165.1). Lineage (NCBI taxonomy): Bacteria > Pseudomonadati > Pseudomonadota > Gammaproteobacteria > Celerinatantimonadaceae > Celerinatantimonas > Celerinatantimonas marina. The sequence continues at coordinate 23,045 of NZ_JBFNXK010000010.1, forward strand.
TTATTAAACGCATCTTCTGAAAAATCATCAATAATATTATTTATTTTATTTTTTTCTTTATAATTTATTAACTTATTATTATTTACTTCCACCACATCGTATATTTTACAATTGGCATACTGAAATTGTTGCATGTGCTTCACGACAGTTAAAGCCTGAACACGGCAGTCTTTAATAGACGTATGTGAGAATTTTATTGGAATATCTTGTTTACTACTTTTATCCTGCTCTTTAATATATCGAAAATCTACACCATCTAACGTTGAATGAGAGAAAGAACTTCCTTCCAAATTACTGTTACGAAATGAGGTTTGATTCAACTCGACCCGGATAAACTGTGCATGATTCAATGTTGCCCCTGTAAATCGGGTTTGTGGACCACTGGCTTGTACCCCCAAAAAATAAGCATGCTTTGCAGATATATCGGTCATATTGACCCCGCTTAATCTCGAAAGGCTAATCTGAGCATGATTCAAAATAGCTCTAGAAAGATCAGTCCCTGGCAAAACCACCGTATGTTCTAACGTTGAATAGGCAAGATTCGTTCCGATTAAATCACCACTGATAGTGGTATCTCGGATATCAGCGCCGCGTAAATCGGCCCCTATAAAATTTGCAGTACACAAATCATTATAAGACAATTGAGCAAGTCTGAGATTTCTATCTTTAAGGTAGAGCCTAGGTAAGTTCTGCTTCGTTTTACACCTATTTTCAAATTGCTGAATAGATATATTCTCAATACTTTGATTAAATGGATTATCTATTCGTAGCTGTGACGATATATCAACATGTGGAATTAACCAAGCGATTTTTGGATATTCAGCGATCAGATGGCTAAGTTTTCCAGGATAAATATCAGTAGCAACCAGAGCCCCACTCCTAAACAAAAGGATCAACAATGCGGCAATCAAATAAATTATTGTGAACTTACAACTTTTAAATAGACTGAATCTAATTTTTCTAAAATTAAATTTTTCTGTAAAAAATTGGCGATATTGAATCGGTAGCCAGTAGATAATATGTAAAAAAACACAGACCAAAACACAAACTGTATGAATAGTCGTTATCCAATAGCTTTGGTAACTCGCATATTTCCAACCAATAAATACAAACAATGCCAGTGGGAACAACGATATAGTTCCTACAATGATAACATTCAGCAACCAGTAGCTAAGTGAACGAGACATAGGCTGCGGACTAAATTTACCCGCAGGATAACGATCATATTTAGCACGAGTATTAAACATAAAAGCATGTAATAGATGAAAATTAGCCTGCTGATCATTCTCCGAATGAGCTAACCATGCTTGTAGAATTTTCGTGTGCTCATGTAAATTTAAAAGTAGGTTATAATAAAAAGCCAACAGTATCATCGGGGCAAAAATTATAAAGTATATCAATGGCACCGGGATCCCAATAAAAGGCAAGGTCAATTGTTCTTGCAACAGAAATAACTGAAGATCCGTTGTGCTTAATGCGGTTATAAACACATATAATTGAAAAATAAAAAACGCGATCATTAAATTGCGATTTTTATTACTACTATCATCAAGAGCTGCTTTTAACTCAGATAATGAGGAAGAGCGCGACGGACTAGTTCCCTGATAATTCATGAGTCCATTCTCACCTAGTTTCATAATACACGCATTGCATCACTATAGCTCTAAAATGCTTTTTTTATCATCAATTTTCTACAATTTATCCACATATATACAATTACAAAGACATCCACGGCACAACCCGAGGTATGACGATACAGAAGGCTACTTAAACAAGCCGAAGGGCTAAGTGATATGGGTCGCTTTGCTTGCTGATGGCAAACCGTTAAGTTGGCCATCAGCGATGATCAATACGCTTAAGCAAGCGTCAGGGTCACGTTAATGTTGCCGCGGGTCGCGTTGGAATATGGGCAGACGATATGGGCTCGGTCAACCAGTTCCTGAGCTTCGTCTTTGGCAATTCCGGGCAGATCTATCACCAGTTCCACTTCAATACCGAATCCATCTGACAGTGGGCCGATGCCGACTTTGCCGGTCACTGTCACATCCGGGCTGATGCTCAGCTTGTCACGGTGAGCGACAAATTTCATCGCCCCTAAAAAGCAAGCTGAATAACCAGCGGCAAAGAGCTGTTCCGGATTGGTGCCAGTTGCGCCATTGCCACCGAGTTCTTTCGGAGTCGTTAAGGCAACATCTAATACCCCATCTGATGACAGGGCTCGGCCATCACGGCCTCCGGTTGCGGTTGCTTCGGCTTGGTAGAGTACTTGAGAGATAGGCATAATTATTGTTCCTTTAGGTTATTTTATTAATCGGGCTCAAAGGCCCTGTTTGACCAGTTAAAGGCTGGCCGCCTGTAGTGATTGGCGCAATTGCACCAGCTGCTCACGCAGGTATTGGATCTGCTCGGGTGTGCATTGTGTGGCACAACCGACCAACTGCGGTATTTCAGCCGCTTGTTGACGCATGGCCTGACCTTTATCGGTCAGCATGATGAAAACCTGCCGCTCGTCTTGATCGCCGCGTTGACGGGTAAGCAACTGCTGACTTTGCATCCGTTTGAGCAGCGGGGTTAAGGTCGCGGAATCTAAAAACAGTCGTTCCCCCAACTGGCTGACCGTGAGCCGATCTTGTTCCCATAACACCAGCATCACTAAGTACTGCGGATAGGTGATGGCTAAAGGCTTGAGCACTTGTCGATAAATTTTATTCATCGACAACGTTGTCGAGTGCAATGCAAAACAGAGCTGGTTGTCCAGCGCTAATGGTGAAGCATGTGAGTTCATGACCCTAACCTGTGATTCGTGGTTTTCTCATCTGTTGAAATAAATATAGTGCACTATTTAATAGTGATCAAATATTTTTTAATCACCTAAAATATAACTGTGCAACAAGCCATTAATACCTCAACCTCCCCCCCAACTACGTCAAATGACGTAGCTCACCGGTGCGATTACCGAATAGTCAAGCGAGCGCCCTCTTTTTAGGATGAGATGAGTTTTGGAACATCTCAACTGACAAGGGAATCGGAAGTTATGAAGATTAAGCTTTTAACGATGGGTGTCGCGCTCGCGCTTAGCGCAAGTTCCATCACATTCACGGCACAGGCCGCGGATGACACGATTAAAGTGGGTATTTTGCATTCGCTTTCAGGCACGATGGCGATCAGTGAAAGTACCCTCAAAGACACCGTACTGATGATGATCAAAGAGCAAAACGCGAAAGGTGGTTTGCTGGGTAAAAAACTGGAACCGGTCGTAGTGGATCCCGCATCAGACTGGCCGATGTTCGCTGAAAAAGCCCGTGAGCTGATTACCAAAGATCACGTTTCCGTTATTTTCGGTTGCTGGACATCTGTATCGCGTAAATCGGTTCTGCCTGTCGTTGAAGAGCTGAACAGTCTGCTGTTCTACCCAGTTCAGTTTGAAGGGGAAGAATCATCGAAAAACGTCTTTTACACTGGCGCTGCGCCAAATACTCAGGCCATTCCTGCGGTTGATTATTTGATGAATGAAGTCGGCGTAAAACGCTGGGTTCTGGAAGGCACTGACTACGTTTATCCACGTACCACCAACAAGATTTTGGAAACTTATCTGAAATCGAAAGGGGTACAAGATAAAGACATCATGATCAACTATACCCCGTTTGGTTATTCAGATTGGCAGTCCATTGTTTCCAACATCAAACAGTTCGGCAGTCAGGGCAAAAAAACCGCCGTAGTTTCTACCATTAACGGTGATGCTAACGTCCCATTCTATAAAGAATTGGCGAACCAAGGCGTCAGCGCTGAAGATATCCCAGTGGTTGCTTTCTCCGTGGGTGAACAGGAACTCTCCGGTATCGACACCAAACCATTGGTAGGTCACTTAGCCGCCTGGAACTACTTCCAGAGCATTGAAACACCAGCCAACGAAGCATTTATCAAAGACTGGCATAAATTCACCGGCAATCCTAAAGCGGTAACCAATGACCCCATGGAAGCCACCTACATCGGTTTCAAAATGTGGACACAAGCGGTTAAACAGGCCGGAACCACCAAAACAGATGCTGTAGAACACGCGATGATCGGCCAGAAAGTAGCTAACTTGACTGGTGGCGTCGATGTGATGAATAAAAACCACTACCTGAGCAAACCGGTGTATATCGGTGAAATTCAAGGCAATGGTCAAATCGATACCGTTTGGGGTACCGATAATGTGGTCCCAGGGGATGCCTGGTCCAATTATCTACCGGCAGATAAAAACATTATCGCCGACTGGACAGCACCGATTAAGTGCGGTCATTACAACACCGTAACCAAGGTGTGTAGCGGTCAAAAATAATCAGAAAAGGCCGGACAACCGGCCTTTTATCTTTGCTGCGAAGGAAAGTCCATGAGCACACGAGCCTTACAAAGTCCCCTCCATTGGTTATGGTTGTGGGCTATTCTGCTATTTGCGCTGCCCTCTCAGGCCGCCCCCACCCAACCCGATCCGGCCCAGCTCAACGCGCTGACCCAGATCGGCTTTCAATTTAAAAAAGCAATTCCTATTCTGACTGCGCTGGAACGAGATAACGGCGCAATGTTGCTGCCGATGTTTCAGGCGATGCTAGCCGGCCAGCTCGATTACAATCGCAGTGACCGGCAATTACTGATCCGTCATCGCATTGATGGTAAAACCGTTTATCTAAACCCATTTACTCAGCAACCGCTACCGGACCAAAGCGCCATTAGCGCTAAAAAAATTGGGATAAATAATGCCCTGCGGATCCATTTGCGTGATGCTATCGCCCGTTTAGAATTGGTGAGCCATGATCAGGCGCTGCAAGCCAAAGCCGCTCAGGAACTGCTCGGCAATACCAGTGCGCTTACGTTGGAGCGGATGCAACAAGCACTCCAGCAATCACTCAGCTCTGATACACGCCATCTATTAACGCTCAATTTAGCGATGGCCCAACTGAAAAATGCCACCGATAATGACACGCGGATGAAAGCCCTGGCAGCCATCGGCACGCCACTAGAACCTCAGGTTCGTAACCTGCTCAGTCAGATCCGCAATACCACCCAAGATCCAGACTTAAAAGCAGCCGCGCAGCAAGCGCTGGATAAAATAGCCTCGCGCACCAGCCTGTTTCATCTGCTGGATCAAGTGTTCTTCGGCCTCAGCCTCGGTTCAGTGTTACTACTGGCCGCCATCGGTTTAGCGATCACCTTTGGCGTGATGGGCGTGATTAATATGGCCCATGGCGAAATGATGATGCTCGGCGCTTATACCACGTTTGTGATCCAACAAGCACTGCCCAACGCTATCAGTCTGTCCTTATGGTTATCACTGCCCTGTGCGTTTATCGTCGCCGGTGGCGTCGGCATTTTAATCGAACGCTTTGTCATTCGTTATCTGCGTGGCCGTCCGCTGGAAACATTGCTAGCCACCTTTGGGATTAGTCTGCTGTTGCAACAGCTGGTTCGAACCGTATTTACCCCACTCAACCGCCAAGTGGCCGCTCCGGATTGGATGAGTGGCTCGCTGGCTATTAACCCGGTGTTTTCACTGACCTATAACCGCCTTTATATTCTGATCTTTTCGTTGATCGTGTTCGCAGCGCTGATATTGCTGTTGAAAAAAACCTCGCTCGGTCTGCATGTGCGTGCCGTGTCGCAAAACCGGCAGATGGCGCGTGCGCTGGGGATCCGCTCGGATCGCGTCGATGCGCTCACCTTTGGCTTAGGCTCCGGGATTGCAGGCATCGCCGGGGTAGCGCTCAGCCAGCTCACCAACGTAGGACCCAATCTCGGCCAATCTTATATCATCGATTCATTCATGGTGGTGGTGTTTGGCGGTGTCGGTAATCTATTTGGCACCTTGGTCGCAGCGTTCAGTTTGGGCTTGGTGAACAAGTTCTTAGAACCCTTGGCGGGTGCCGTATTAGCGAAAATTGTGATTCTGATTTTCATCATTCTATTTATTCAAAAACGGCCGAAAGGACTCTTTCCACAAAAAGGGAGGGCAGCAGAATAATGGCTACTGTCAAAGCAAATCGCCCACTACATTATTTTGTTGGGATTTTACTGGCCGCGTCCGTACTGACGGCGCTCAGTCACCTGCTACTCCCGGCCGGATCGCCGTTTGCAGCCAGCACTTACACCATCACCTTGCTCGGCAAATATCTCTGTTATGCGCTGCTGGCGCTGGCGGTCGATATTATCTGGGGTTACTGCGGCATTTTAAGCTTGGGCCACGGCGCCTTTTTCGCTCTGGGCGGTTATGCCATGGGCATGTATTTGATGCGCCAAATCGGGAGCCGTGGTGCTTACGGCAACCCAATTCTGCCGGATTTTATGGTGTTTCTAAACTGGCATGAACTGCCTTGGTATTGGTATGGCTCTTCGCATTTTTGGTTCATGCTGGTATTGGTGTTGGTCGTTCCGGGCTTACTCGCCTTTGTCTTTGCCTCGCTGGCATTTCGCTCACGGGTCACCGGGGTCTATTTGTCGATTATGACGCAAGCGCTCACTTACGCGTTGATGCTGGCCTTTTTCCGCAACGAGATGGGGTTCGGCGGCAATAATGGCATGACCGATTTTAAAGATCTGCTTGGCTTTGATCTGCACGCCGACAGCACTCGGGTGGCACTGTTTTTAATCACGGCGTTACTGCTCTGTGCAGCACTATGGGTCAGTTACCGATTGATCCACTCCCGCTTTGGCAAAATTATTATTGCTATCCGCGATGGTGAATCCCGGGCACGCTTTTTAGGTTATCGCACCGAGCACTTTAAGGTCGCGCTGTTTGTCTTCTCGGCTATTCTGGCAGCGATTGCCGGTGCTTTATATGTGCCACAGGTCGGCATTATCAATCCCAGTGAGTTCTCACCGATCAACTCGATTGAGATGGTGATCTGGGTCGCCGTCGGAGGGCGAGGCAGCCTGTTCGGCGCGATTATTGGAGCAATTCTGGTCAACTATGCCAAAACCAACTTAACCGCCGTATTGCCAGATGCCTGGCTCTACGCGCTCGGCGGGTTATTTGTGTTGGTCACTATCTTCCTACCGAAAGGGCTGATGGGGCTGTGGCAAAAACTGATGACAAAACAGGCGGTGAAATCCTAATGAAATCATTTAACTGGCCCCATCGTCGGGGTGATAAAATACCTGAAAAAGCCGTGGATGTTTCACATCAGGTTTTATTGTATGTTGAAGATCTCAGTGTCAGTTTTGATGGTTTTAAAGCGCTCAACCATCTGAATTTATATATTAATGATGGTGAACTGCGTTGCTTAATCGGCGCTAACGGCGCCGGTAAAACCACCTTAATGGACGTGATCACCGGCAAAACCCGCTGTGATGAAGGTCAGGTCTTTTTTGGGCAAAATCATAACTTGTTGCGTTATCAGGAAGCCGAGATCGCTCAATTAGGCATTGGCCGCAAGTTTCAAAAGCCAACCGTGTTTGAAGCGCACGATGTCAATACCAATTTAGAACTGGCACTGGGTCAACAAAAAGGGCTATGGGCCAGTTTGCGTTATCGCATCAGTGGTGAACAGCGTCAGTGGCTGGAATACGTCCTCGAAACCATCGGCCTTAGCGAACATCGCTACCAATTGGCGGGCTCATTATCTCATGGTCAAAAACAGTGGCTGGAAATCGGCATGTTACTGGCTTCGCAGCCACGACTGATGTTGGTCGACGAACCGGTCGCCGGGATGACCCCACAGGAAACCGAGCGCACCGCCGAGCTCTTGACGCAATTGGCCGGAGAGCGCACCGTGGTGGTGGTTGAACATGATATGGAGTTTGTACGCAGCATCGCCCGCACCGTCACCGTGTTGCATCAAGGCAGCGTGCTGGCCGAAGGCACGATGGAACAGATCCAAAACGATCCCAAAGTGATTGAAGTCTATTTAGGAGAAGAAGCATGATTGAGATCACCCAGCTGAATCAACGCTATGGGGGCACCCAGATTTTATGGGATCTCAATCTGTCGATCCCCAAAGGCGAATGCACCTGTATTATGGGCCGTAACGGTGTCGGTAAAACGACGCTCTTAAAATGTCTGATGGGGCTCTTGCCGGTCACGTCCGGCTCGATTAAGCTCGATGGACAGTCGATTGAAAAGCAGGCGGCCGAACAGCGAGCCCGGCTCAAGATCGGTTATGTTCCTCAGGGACGTGATATTTTTCCGCTGCTCACGGTTGAAGAAAATCTCAAAGTCAGCTTAGCTGCGGCGGGGAAAAAAACCATTCCAGAGCGGATCTATGAGCTGTTTCCGGTGCTCAAAGAGATGCATGCGCGTCGGGGCGGCGATCTCTCTGGGGGTCAACAACAGCAGCTGGCAATAGGTCGTGCGCTGGTGCTCGATCCAACAGTGCTGATTCTGGACGAGCCCAACGAAGGGATTCAACCGAATATTGTGAATCAGATAGGTGACGTTATTTCTAAATTAAATCAACAAGATGGTCTGACGGTGGTTCTCGTCGAACAAAAATTGGGCTTTGCCCGTAAAGTCGGCCACCAATTCCGCTTGATGGAAAAGGGCCAAATCGTGGCAGCTGATCGCATGGATCAACTCTCGGATGAGTTGATTAAACAGCATTTGGCGGTCTGATATGACAGTGATGGAGACTCCGATCCTACCGCCATTGCAATGGCCTGCGCAGCTTGAACTGAAATTAGCGCTGACCGAACGCGGTAATCGCTTGATCCATAATCGTCATCACGGCCCGCTGTATATCCAAAAACCATTTTACCCCGAGCAGCGCGACTGTGCGCATCTGTATTTATTGCATCCGCCGGGCGGCATTGTCTCGGGCGATCAATTACACATCGATATCACCCAGCAAGCAGGGGGTCATGCACTAGTCACTACCCCCGGTGCTGCCCGCGTCTATAAAGGCCGCTGCGATCAAAGCGAACAGGGCCAACACGTAACGCTGACCATCGAAGATGGTGCCAGTATCGAGTGGCTACCGATGGAAACACTGATTTATCCCGACTCGTTCAGCCGCTTGACTCAGCAGGTCCATCTGGCTGAACACGCTCAATATCTGGGTTGGGAAGTCGTTTGTCTGGGGCTGCCGGAGTGTCAGCAACCGTTTACCACCGGCCGCTATGAACAGCAACTGGCGATTTATCGCGCCGGGCGGCTAAAATTTCATGACCGATTAGTCGTGCTCGGCTCGGATCATCCCGAAAGTTTAATGCAGCCGAATATTGCACTGGCCGGTTATCCGATCCACGGGCTGCTGATTGCCACCATTGCGGCTGATGCCGATCTACTCACCCAACTGCGAGAGCTGACCAGCCGCGAGGAAGAGGATCAGCATGTCGGTATCAGTTGTATTCATGATATGTTGATCGTCCGCTATTTGGGCCATCATAGCGAATTATGCCGCCAACTATTTACCCGGATCTGGAGCGAACTGCGCCCTAAAATGCTCGGTCGCAATGCGTGTCCGCCACGGATCTGGCGCACCTAAATTCAAAGGAGACAACTGTGGAATTGTTGCCAAAAGAGAAAGATAAGCTATTGGTGTTTACAGCAGCGCTGCTGGCCGAACGCCGCCTCAATCGCGGCCTGAAGCTGAACTACCCCGAAGCAGTAGCCTATTTAACCATGGCGATTGCCGAGGGTGCTCGTGACGGGCAAAGCGTGGCAGAGCTGATGAGCTATGGCAAAACCATTTTAACCAGTGATCAAGTGATGGACGGGGTTCCCGAATTAATTGAAGAAGTTCAGGTCGAAGCGACCTTCCCCGACGGCACTAAACTGGTCACCGTGCACCATCCCATTGGTTAAGGAGCAATTATGATACCGGGAGAACTGCAACTCAAAGCCGACCCGATTGAAATCAATGTCGGTCGCCCTACCCTCACTTTATCGGTCACCAACACCGGGGATCGCCCCGTGCAAATCGGCTCACATTATCACTTTTATGAGGTCAATCCCGCGTTAAGTTTTGATCGGGAAAAAGCCTTAGGCTTTCATCTTAATATTGCCGCCGGGACCGCCGTGCGCTTTGAGCCGGGACAACGCCGACAAGTGGAACTGGTCAGTTATGCCGGTAAACGCGAGATTTATGGATTCCGCGGCGAGGTGATGGGTGCACTCAAGGAGCAACAATCATGACATCAATGGATAGAACCACTTATAGCCAGATGTTTGGTCCAACTACTGGCGACCGCGTTCGCTTAGCCGATACGGAACTGTGGATCGAGGTTGAAAAAGATTTCACCCATTATGGCGACGAAGTGAAATTTGGCGGCGGCAAAGTGATCCGGGATGGCATGGGCCAGAGCCAATGTGACCAATCACTTGCAATGGATACAGTGATCACCAACGCCTTAATTTTGGATTACTGGGGCATCGTCAAAGCCGATATTGGCCTCAAAGAAGGCAAAATCGCGGCCATCGGCAAAGCCGGTAATCCAGACACCCAAAGCGACGTCGATATTGTTATCGGCCCCGGCACCGAAATCATCGCTGGTGAAGGCCATATTGTCACCGCCGGTGGCATCGACTCGCACATTCACTTTATTTGCCCACAGCAAGTTGAAGAAGCACTGATGTCCGGCGTCACCACCATGATTGGCGGCGGCACTGGCCCTGCCACCGGCACCAATGCCACGACTTGCACCCCAGGCCCTTGGCATCTGGGGAAAATGCTGCAAGCCTGCGATTCACTGCCGATGAACTTTGGCTTTTTGGGTAAAGGGAATGCCAGCCGCCCCGAAGCACTCGTCGAGCAGATCAAAGCCGGGGCTTGCGGCTTGAAATTACATGAAGACTGGGGAACCACGCCAGCCAGCATCGATGCCTGTTTAAGTGTGGCCGACCAATATGATGTGCAAGTAGCGATTCACACCGATACCCTGAATGAATCTGGTTTTGTCGACTCCACCCTCGGAGCGTTTAAAAATCGCGTGATCCACACTTATCACACCGAGGGGGCAGGCGGCGGCCATGCACCCGATATTATCAAAGCCTGTAGTTTGCCGAATGTACTACCGTCATCGACCAACCCAACCCGGCCTTATACCGTCAATACCATCGATGAACATCTGGATATGCTGATGGTTTGCCATCACCTCGACAGCAATATTCCGGAAGATGTCGCGTTTGCCGATTCTCGTATTCGCCGCGAAACCATCGCCGCCGAAGATATTCTGCATGATCGCGGTGCTTTCAGTATGATTGCCTCTGATTCACAAGCTATGGGCCGTGTCGGCGAAGTGATTACTCGCACCTGGCAAACCGCGCATAAAATGAAAGTGCAGCGCGGCCTGCTCGAAGAAGATGCGGCGCTCGGCTGCGATAACTTTCGCGCCAAACGCTATATTGCCAAATACACGATCAACCCGGCGATCACCCACGGCGTCAGCGATTATGTCGGTTCACTAGAAGTCGGGAAACTTGCCGATATTGTGCTGTGGAAACCAGCCTTTTTTGGCATTAAACCGGCGATGATCCTCAAAGGTGGCATGATTGCAGCAGCTCCGATGGGCGATCCCAACGCGTCGATCCCCACACCGCAGCCCGTTCATTATCGGCCGATGTTCGGCAGCTTTGGCATTGCCGCCGCGAAAACCAGCGTCAATTTTGTCAGTCAGGCTGCATTAGATGCCGATATCGCCGGGCAATTAGGGCTACAACGACCGTTGGTGGCTTGCCATAACACCCGCAATCTTTCTAAAGCCGATATGATCCACAACAGTTGGCTACCCGAGATTAGTGTCGATCCACAAACTTATGAAGTGCGAGCCAACGGCGAACTGCTCTACTGTGAGCCGGCAACTAAACTGCCGCTAAGCCAGCTTTACTGTTTGTTTTAAAAGGATAATAGAATGTTAGAAATTGAACTGCGCCACGCACCTGATCCGGCCCGAGAAGTACTGACCAAAGTGGCGCTCGATTATGAACAGCGGGATAAAGGTCGGCAAAAATTAGTCGCTGAAAATGGTGAAGAGCTGCGACTGTTTTTAGAACGAGGCAAAGTCCTACAAATCGGGGAATTGCTGGAGGCCAAAACCGGCGAACTGGTGCGAGTAATTGGTGCGATTGAAGAAGTCTGTGAAGCTCGCTGTGAGGATTGGCAAACCTTTGCCAAAGCTTGCTATCACCTAGGTAACCGCCACGTCCGGCTGCAAGTTGGTGATCGCTGGCTGCGCATGAAACCTGATCACGTACTGGAGCAGATGTTGGAACTATTGGGTCTGAAACTGAGCCACTCGCAGCAGATCTTCGAACCCGAGTCAGGAGCCTACAGTCATGGCCACCACGCTCACTGATCTATCGCTGCTGCGGCTGATGCATTTAAGTAGTGCCGCGCTGCCGGTTGGGGGGTATTCGTTCTCGCAAGGGCTGGAGTTCAGCATTGATCAAGGCACGCTAACCACACCGGAGCAGATTGCCGACTGGCTCAGCGCACAACTGCGTTATTCGCTGGCTTACATCGATTTGCCTCTGCTGGAGCGCGTTTATCAGGCGCTAAGCGATGATGATCTTGGCGCGTTGCGCCGTTATAACGATTGGCTTCTGGCCTGCCGCGAGAGCTTTGAGCTGCATCAGGCCGATACCGCAATGGGCGCGGCGCTGGCAAGGTTGCTGCCTAATTTTGGGATTGAACTTCCCGATTTTGACAATCCGCAGCTCAGTTACGTCAGTTTATATGCGCTCGCCGCGTGGCATTGGCAGATCCCTTACCCGCAATGTGCCACCGGCTTTTTAAGTGCCTGGCTGGAAAATCAGGTGGCCGCAGCAACCAAGTTGGTGCCGCTGGGTCAAACACAGGCACAAAAACTGATTCATCAACTCCAACCCCAGCTCATTCAAACCATTGCGTTTGCAACCCAGCTGGATGAAACGCAGATCGGAATGGGGCTACCCATGTTCGGTATTTTAAGTGCCCATCACGAAACCCAATATTCTCGATTATTCCGCTCATAAGTTGCTAAGGAGACAGCTATGGCTAAACAAACATTACGGATCGGCGTGGGCGGCCCCGTCGGCTCCGGCAAAACCGCACTGCTACGCTCACTATGTAGTGCACTGCGCGATTATTACCAGATCGCCGTGGTCACCAATGACATTTATACCCAAGAAGATGCCGAGTTTTTAACCCGCCATCAGGCGTTAGAAGCGGATCGCATCATCGGCGTAGAAACCGGCGGCTGCCCACACACCGCGATTCGGGAAGATGCTTCGATGAATCTAGCAGCCATCGACACCCTGCTCGCCCGTCATGGTGAACTCGATATTATTTTTGTCGAAAGTGGCGGTGATAATTTAAGTGCGACCTTCAGTCCCGAGTTATCCGATCTCACCTTATATGTGATCGACGTATCGGCGGGCGATAAAATTCCGCGTAAAGGCGGCCCGGGGATCACCAAATCGGATCTATTGATTATCAACAAAACCGATCTGGCTCCAATTGTCGGTGCCTCATTAGAGGTGATGGACCGAGATGCGAAGAAAATGCGCGGCGCTCGGCCGTTTGTATTTTCAAACCTTAAAAAAGCCGAGGGGTTACAGCAAATTATCGATTTTATTATCGATCAAGGGATGTTGGAGCCCAAAGCGATCCCCGCGCCACAGGCCGTCGTGTAATCATCGAGTTTTCACGGAATCTGTTTGGCCCGTTAATCCCGCACTCTCCCGGCATTCGCTTCGCTGCTGCCGGGCTACACATGATGTTCATCTCGAATTGTCGGCCCGGATATGATGGAATCCGGGAGAACTCTTCTCATCGCACGCCCCTCCCCGGCATCCGCTTCGCTGCTACCGGGCTACACATGATGTTCATCTCGAATTGTCAGCTCGGATATGATGGAATCCGGGGAAACCCACGATGCCCCCCATCATTTCATTTTCACATTATTCCCCGGATGTCATGGAATCCGGGAGAACTCTTCTCATCGCACGTCTATCACCGGCATCCGCTTCGCTGCTACCGGACTACATCATGTCTATAACCACAGGTTTAACCATCGCCCCAGTCATAGCGATGAGATGATTCGTTGATAGACATATTTATAACCAGAGTCAAAAATCGTATTCTGGTAACGGTTTTCATACAGAGGATGTTTATGATGTCACATATGGACAATGCCCATAAGCCCAAGCCATCGCAGCCAACTGAAGACATTGTGCCTTGTCTGGATCGCTCCAGAGGATGTTTGATCGGCTTGGCGGTTGGTGATGCCATCGGAACAACGCTTGAATTCCGCCCTCGAGGTACATTTAAGCCCATTACCGATATGGTTGGCGGTGGTCAATTTTGCTTAAAAAAAGGCTATTGGACCGACGATACCTCGATGGCTTTATGTCTGGGACACAGTCTGGTTGAGTGTCAGGGATTTAATGCGCTTGATCAGATGCAGCGTTATTGTCACTGGATGGATAACGGCTATATGAGCAGCATTGGGATCTGTTTTGATGTCGGCGTCACCGTCTCATCAGCACTACGACGTTTTCAAAAAACCGGTGAACCGTTTTCCGGTTCAAAAGCTCGTTGGAGTTCGGGGAATGGCTCGGTTATGCGTCTGGCGCCCATCCCCATCGTCTATCAGCAATTTCCAGATCAAGCAGTGCATTATGGGGGAGAAAGTTCTCGAACGACCCACGGAGCCGAGCTTTGCATCGATGCCTGTCGCTATCTTGCCCAAGTACTGGCGGCATTGATCCGAGGTGAAGCGAAGCCGATCTTTCAACGGATCGCTTATGCCCCACAAACAGAAGCCATTGCGTCACTAAAGGCGGGACAGTTTCTAGAAAAAACGTATCAGGAACTGCGCGGGACAGGATTTGTAGTCGAAAGTTTAGAAGCGGCACTTTGGTGTTTTATGCACACCGATTCATTTGAGAGTTGTGTGCTAGCGGCAGCCAACTTAGGGGATGATGCCGACACCACAGCAGCGATTGCCGGGCAGCTGGCCGGTGCTTATTACGGCCACCACCAGATCCTTTTGCAATGGCGGCAAGCACTCTACATGCATGATGAAATCAGACAGTTAGCCGACGCGTTATATACATTGTCACAATCAAATATCCAACAGGATTAAATAGGTATTTTTCATTGATGGAGCCTCTTAAATACAGCTGTAGCCCCCTTGAATTAGAACTTTTGCAAAAAGTTACATTGCCTTTGAATCACTGTAGTATCCCTTCTTGGCTTTTGGCTAGCTTGGGCTATCAACGCCATCCGATCCCATTAGAAATCGATGGGATCAACACTTGGTACCCCACTTTATGCCAGATGCTGCAAACGCTTAAAACGTCCTCCGAACGCGCCGCTTATTTTGATCATTTCATGACGCTGCGTTTCGGGTTAAACACAAAACAAGCCCCCATTCACGATGAAGTGTCTCAGTGTCGCCCCAGCGTGAATTATCGCCGACTATTATTAGGATGGCTGTTTGATTCGGATAACGATCAAGGCGCAGCTTGGCGCAGTTGGGTTGAGTCCCGATTCG
Organism: Celerinatantimonas marina; assembly: GCF_046054165.1. NCBI lineage: Bacteria > Pseudomonadati > Pseudomonadota > Gammaproteobacteria > Celerinatantimonadaceae > Celerinatantimonas > Celerinatantimonas marina. The sequence continues at coordinate 38,492 of NZ_JBFNXK010000010.1, forward strand.
GTTTGCTTACTTTATATCATGAGCACCCAGTCCCCAGCCCTGAAAGCTCAGAATATCTACAATTTCGGAAAAAATGCACTCGAGCCATTTACAATACTAACGAACTTTATGATCAGTTGGATCTGCTCTATTGTTTTTGCCAACAGGAACTGCAGCTACGTTATCCTAATCAAGACACGTTGACGCTGTATCGAGGCTGTCTGGATCTTCCTCATTATCAAATTGAGCATCAATCGGTTTGGTTATTTAATAATCTAAGCTCATTTACCATAGATGAAGAAGCCGCACTGCGTTTTGGCTCTAAAGTATTTTCGGTAGCCGTGCCACTCACTAAAATTGCCTGTTTCGACTCGCTATTACCCGGCCGTTTAGCCGGAGAAGGTGAATTTATGGTCTTAGGGGGACTCTATCAAGCCACCCGAATCCGAATTTAACTCAACCGCCATTCAATCCCTAAACTCCCCCTCCATTTGACAGACTAATTAAACGGTAGTGAGTTTCAAGTAAACCGACTCATAGCCCATACTGCATACCACTCCGATTAACAAGATCGCCATGACGCGGTTAAACATTTTAAAGTAAACGGGTTGATGTAATTGTTTCCCGCACCATAATCCGATCAGAGAATAACTAGCTGGAGCCCCACCGCCCATTGCCGACAAGATCAAAACCCAAAAAAGGAGCATCATTCCATGAATACCTTCAGCAGGAAACTGAATCGTTACAATCGGTAATGTAGCCATAAATCCTTTGGGATTCAGCAGTTGGATCAACAGTCCATTCCAGAATGATAACGTCCGAGCCTGCACGGGCGATGCACTTTCGAGTGACACATCTGCACGCAGAATATGCCAGGCAACGTATAATATATACACACAGCCCACCAGACTAATATAGGGTAAAAACCGGGGTGAAATCAGCATATGACTCACCAGACTCAGTGAGACAAACATGATAAATAAAGCACACCCCACACCGATAAAAAATCCAATATGACGCCGGGTTAACCCGTGTAATCCCCCATGAAGGCTTAATAAATTGACAGGACCGGGCGTATACATAATGCCAAAGGCATATGCAAAAATAGCAAACATAACGAGCTCCGAGAGAATTTTGAATTAATCGACGAGTTGTCGTTGAAAGTATTTAGGAGCCATTCCATAGACCCGCTTAAAGTAGCGGTTTAAATGGCTATGATCGGCAAAACCTGCCGCATAGGCCGCAGACGTCAATGATTGCCCCGACGCAATTAGCTTACGGGCCAAGTTCACCCGACAGTTCAGGACATACTGATGAGGCGTGATCCCAAATTGCTGCCGAAATGAACGGATAAAATGAAATTTCGACATGCTGGCGACCCCGGCAATATCGTCAATCGAAATATCCTGATCCAAATGCGCTAGAATATAATCTTTCGCATGTATCAGGAGCGTATCCGTCCGTTTATGGACAGGGCTGCCGATATCTAACTTTCCGGAAAACGCCACCAGCGACTGAGCGATCTGAAAGACAACCGACTCATATTCCATCCGGCTCGAATCCGGCTGACGCATCAGAGCCGACAGATGCAAAATCTGACGGCGCAATGCCGGGGCTGTAAACAGGGGCCGTTGCAGTCTCAACGGAGAATCAGAGGAACATCCCAATGCCTGAAAGAGAGGCTTAAACGTATCCGGATGAATATACAACATGACATATTCCAGATGATCACTTCCTCCGGAATGCCCATCATGAACATCTTCCGGATCAAAGACCATCACCCCACCTACCGGACTCCGGTAAAAAGCATTCTGACAGAAAAAATCCTGCCGTCCCTGAAGGGTCACCCCCAGCGAATACTCTTCATGAGCATGTCGAACATAAGAAAAGTCACTCATCACCGCATTGAGTGCGATGATATGCTCACAGCGACTACTATTGGTAAACTGGAACTGATTCTCACGCTTCATCATACTCTCAACCGTATTTCATGTTTTTCCCGACAAAGGCTACTATAAAAAAATATCCTTTTATAAACTTGAACAAAATTGCTCAATTCAAACCCCGTCGCATACGATATCAATCTTTCAGTATCAGCCCTCAATCTCTCAGAGAACTATTTATACGTTCGATTCAGAAGATGTCTTTAAAAGAAATCAACAAATAAAGCATAGATATAAAATTGACTGTTCGCACAGATTAATTATACCAATCAATAATTTATAGGCTTTTATCAACAATTGAGTTACTATCGATGATAATGACTACAAGGTCAATATCAACATATGGATTTATCGGAGTATCATTATGAATGACATTGTTAATCTGGACCAATCTATTTCATTCAATAAATCTGAAAAAATTAACAAATTATTTGAAAAGTTAACCGTTGAATTCAAAAAAAGTCATGATATTACTAATTTTTCTAGTCTTATTCAGATCCGGAAAAATGAACTATATCGTGTATACCCAGAACTCACATCAGGTAATCTAGCTTACCTTTTCGAACATCCCAAAGTAATAAATTATATCAAAAATAATTCAATTAGACAGATAAGTAATATATGGCATACAATAGAGAAAGAAGCGCTTTCTTTATTCAATAGCTTACTGGAATGCTGGGCTTACTATGACCGTTTTATGATAGAAAATAAATATAAAAATACGCCTATAGAAATGAACATAGCCACCTGTAAAGATGAGCATAACTTTCGTTCAGAAATAATTCCATCAATTGAGACTGACTCAAGATTTTTTTATACACTTCATAGTCAACATGCAATGTCTTTAACCGATGCCATTGCATTAATTAATATCGAAGTATTCATTATAGAGCAAAAGTGGTATGAAATGTTATTTTGCTTATCCCTATCTCAACATGGCACTCATTTCATTCTATATATCAATAATGGTCTATCTCATCCTATTATTGTTTCAACTGCATTAATTCAAAATTGGGAAGATCGAAAAAATTGGTTAAGTTTCGATGAATTTTTCCAAGGGAAACGTTGGCATTCCTGCATTCCTAAAGATGCTTGCAATACCTTATATAAAACTGGAATATTCAATCAAACTATATTTAGAAATCCCAACTATGAATATGAATCGACATTTTCTGAACTTTTAATAAAACCAGAATCTATCTGTGAAGTGTTACGACTAACAGTTAGTGGGCCTAAATTACTTCGATACTTTCTTCTTTATCTTTGTCAAAAGCATTTGATGCAACAATTAGTAAATAATGGAAAAAAAATAGCATTTACAATTATTGAACAATCATTAATGCTCAATTTATACTCTCAGTTAGGATGCCAATGTTATATCAACCATTCTTTCTGTGATATTAATAACTCACATCAAATAACCTATAAAGGATTTTGGGTAACTGAAGAGTTAAGTAAAAAATTAAATAATTGTGACTATAACATATATAAAAGATTAGTTTCCAGAAAGAATAATAGCCATATGGAAATACAAGATGTTAAATAATGTAATAGATAATTTATTCTATTCTAAAGCACTATTATTAATTGCTATTTCTTTATTTAGCTTGGGATGGTTGATTTATTTTACTTACTGTTCAACTCTCCAAGGGTGGTATATATTAAAAACTTCCCATATTCCATACATCTGTTATACCTTTTTTATCATGCTATGGATACTAAGCAATGCTTACTTCCATTCTGGATGGTTAGTTAGTTATGGCGAACATTATGCCATAATTGTAGATAGAGCCGCTAATGTATTTTCATATATGGCGTTTACATCCGCCTGTATATTTTCGACAAAATTAATATCATCAGAACGATTTAATAGTTTTAAACGAAAACAATATCTATTAATGTTTGTCACCACATGTTATGTATTATATATAAATGTATTTAATAATTTAATAGTAGAACATGTTGATATTCAATCTCCTAGTGATTTTTACATCCAATTTACATCGCGTTCATCTATATTTTTCTCATTCTTAGTCATATATACTTTTCTCACATTAATCAATTTAATTATTTTAAATAGAAGTAGCAATAAAATTAATAAAGTTAAATCTAAATATATGGTAACTGGCATTTTAATTTTCATGATATCAACTACTATATTCCATATTATCATGCCTACATTTTTTCATGATTTTAGATTAACATGGTTACCTCCTGCGTTATCCACTGTAGAACTTTTTCTTATGGGATATGCAACCCTTGTACATCGATTTTATAGTGTCAAATATATCATATATTTAACCGTTAAACCTATTATCCTATTTTTTACATATATAATACCCATTATATTAATATCCAAACTCCATATAACCGATAGTTATTATTTGATTTTTACCCTATGGAGTCTGGTCTATTTTTCATTTTATAAAAAATTCTATTCATATATTGGAAAAATAATAAGTTTAGTATTATATGGTGATTCAATTACACCTATTGACAAAATTTTAGCGTTAGAATATGACTTCCAAAAGTCGGTAGATATTGGATTAGATAAATTATCTAAATTATTAAAAATAGATGATTCAAATACTATTTTTGTCTCTGATGCAAAGATAAAAAATTTATATTCGAAATATTTATTAAAAGACAATTCCGCTTTATTATTTGATGAAGTTGAATATCACTTTGATAATACTAAAAGTAGACAATTCAGTTCTATTAGAGAACAAATGTCTAAAAATAAATCGGCCATTATATTACCCATTTATGACAGTCATAATTCACTCACACAACTATTTATATCACCTAATAAAACAGATGGTTCTCTCTATTCCAGAGAAGAAATTATTGCACTACAAAAGCTACTTAAGAAAATCAAATACTATTTGTTTAGTGAATTCAAAGTAAAACAATCTCAGGCATTAGCTAAATCCATTGCACATGAAATCCGAAATCCTCTAGCACAAATACAACTCCATCTGGAAAAGCTATCACAAATGGTCGGCTCGGCCTCTAAGGAAGAATTCTATTATCAAATTCACAATGCCACCGAAGTTATCGAACATGGTAATCAATTGATTGATATCATTCTCCATGAATCGGATAATCCAACTTTGGCTAATGATTCACTAAAACGCTATTCAATCCGCCAATTGGTGCATCAGGCTCTAAATAGCTATGGTTATGAATCCAATACCGATATCAACCGGATCAAGTTTATCGATCAACCGGACTTCACTATCGAGGTCAATGACATTTTATTTGAATTTGTTATTTTTAACCTGCTTAGAAATGCGATCTATTATTTCAATGAATACCCGGAATGTACCATTGAAATCAGCTTGGTGACACACGCCGATCACCATCAACTCCACTTTAAAGACACCGGTCCTGGTATCGAACCCCAAGTACAACAGCATATTTTTGATGACTTTTTTACATATCAAAAAAAAGGCGGAACAGGCTTAGGGCTAAGTTATTGTCAGCGAGTCATGCATTTATTCGGGGGCAACATCAGCTGTCATTCCAACTATGGGCAATCAACTACATTTACCCTGACTTTTCCTAAACTGAGCCCCCTACTTCCTCAAAACCAAAGTTTATCTGAGCAACCTTTAGAACAATCATTCAAGCCACTCAAAAAACCTCTTCGAGTTTTACTGACCGATGATAACCGTTCACAACGAAAACTCGTCCAGCTTTATCTGGAGCAACTAGGCTGCCAGGTTGTTGAAGCCCAAAATGGGCAGCAAGCCATTGAACAAATTCAACAACAAACATTTGATATGGTATTCATGGATATTCAAATGCCGGTGATGGATGGTTTCACGGCATGCCAGCACATAAAACAACTTCATCCGACATTACCTGTCATTGCACTCTCTGGGGAATCAGGTAAAAATGAAGTATTAAAGATCAACCAAATGATGGATGGCCGTTTAATTAAACCGATCACCAAGCGGCTATTGACACAAATTGTCATGAAATGGAGTCAACATCCTCACGCCTTCGAACATCATCTGACCTAACATTTGCAGCGCATATCGTCCTATTGAATCGAGCGATGCCCTAATGCATTGAATTAATCGACAATAAACAGTCGAGCGCCGATAGCGGTGGATGAACGGTGAGCTTCAGCCTGATCAGCGACTTGATAACTCATCCCCGGTTTCAGCACAAAAACACGCCCATCTTCTAACTCTGTATGCAGTTCTCCGGAAAGACACAACAAAATATGCCCTTTATGGCACCAGTGATCGGCCAAATAACCTGCCGTATATTCCACCATTCGTACTCGCAGGGTTCCAAATTGCTGAGTACGCCAATAAGCCATCCCGGAATCACCTTGATGTTCAGTAGGCTCGATGCTTTCCCAGTCTGTGACCCCAAAAGGTAAATTATTTATTTCCATATAAAAAATCTCTCAAAGTTCATCTAAAAACATTAAAGACTCTGCATATCAATAAAATAGCTGCTTCAAACTCATACGGGATTACCATAACGAATAACGCCATTCAGACATAGCTATTTCCAAATTATTTATTCTTTTTACAAAGAGTCAGATCATCACTCTACATGATCCTCCAAATAAATACCGCGGCACAATACGCACCATATATGTTCAATGTCGCACCAAATTGATTCAAATTGTTTATTATTAAAACGATTTGATGGCTATTTTGTACATTTAATAAAACATCCCATGATCCAACTGGTACAGTTTTGAGAACTCCATTGTCTGGCACAATATTTGTTTATCTGTTGCTAAATTCATCCTCAAGGGAATGCCATCATGCAAGGAAATAACGATTACCCATTAAGTGAGGTTCCATCCAATAGCCGCAAAGGATTAATTTCGATGATGGCTGTTTTGCTTGGATTTACCTTTTTTACCTCCACTATGTGGGCAGGCGGCCGGCTAGGAACGGCTTTTTCACTCGATCAGCTCATGACTATCTTATTAGTCGGCAATTTAATTCTTGGAGTTTATGCTGCAGCCCTCGCCTATATTGCCTATAAAACCGGCTTAAATACCGTATTGCTGGGGCGTTACTGTTTTGGAGAATACGGCAGTAAACTCTCAGATTTTGTACTCGGATTTACCCAAATTGGCTGGTACGCTTGGGGCGTGGCCACCATTGCTATTGTCTTGGTAAAACTGTGTCACATCAGTGAAGCCTGGCAAACGCCATTAATCATTCTGTTTGGTTTTGGCTTTTGTATCAGCGCTTCCATTGGCTATCGAGCAATGGAACTTCTCTCTAAAATTTCAGTACCCGCCATGCTGATTTTTATCGGCATCTGTTTTTATAAAGGTCTGATTGATGTCGGGGGCATGTCAGCGCTGTTCCATATTGAGCCCAAACAGACGATGGGGTTCAGTGCTGCCATAACCGTAGTGATTGGGACCTTTATCAGTGGTGGAACTCAGGCTACAAACTGGAGCCGTTTTTCTAAAACCGGTAAAATTGCAGTTATCTCGACCCTCGTTGCTTTTTTCATCGGCAACGGTTTAATGGTTTTCGTCGGTGCATTTGGTGCGATGATCTATCAACATGCCGATATCGTCGATGTCTTGGCAGCCCAAGGGTTTATTCTGATCGCAGTACTGATGCTGTTTGCCAATATCTGGACCACTCAGGACAATACTATTTACAACTTTGCCGCCGCAGGGTGTAATCTGTTTCGCAGTGATAAGCGGCGCACCATCACCGTGATCGGTGCAGCTATCGGAACCATTCTGGCATGGTTTGGTATGTACAATTACCTCATTCCATTCTTAATTTTACTCGGTACCTTTATTCCGCCGATCGGGGCCATCATCATGGCAAATTTCTGGGTTATTCATCGCGCCAACCCACCTAAACTAGCCCATATTGAGTTACCAGGATTTGATGTCTGTGGCTTGGCCGCTTATGTGCTGGGATCGGGAGCGGCTTATTTTTCACCTTGGATGCCTCCGATTGTTGGTATGATCGTCGCCAGTATCAGTTACGTCGCTTTAGCATCTGTATTTGCAACGCGGCGCAGCCAGGCTCAGTTAGGCTAATAGATGCTGACCGTACGGGATATCCCAACAATTTCTGGATTGGAACAAATTCAGATCCGTGCCAGTATTAACTCAGCAGATAAGGCCATTCGTTGGCCTTATATTGCCGAAGATCATGAACTGACCCCGTGGCTGGTCGGTGGGGAAGTCATTTTTATCACTGGGATCAACCGCAGTTGGCAAGATGAGCGTTTTTTACGATTACTTAAAGTCACCCAAGAAAAAAACGTCGCCGCCATCGTCGTATTAACAGGCTCGACTTATATCCCAACTTTGGATCCCCACTGGATCCAATGGGCGAATGACTATCAAATTCCCCTGTTGGAGCAGCCCTATTCACTACCGATGGTTACTGTCACTGAACGACTATCCAATGCTATCGTTCAGGATAGTTTTGCCAATCGCTCTCAACAATGGTTTTTAATGCAATTAATTGAAAGCCCTTCTCTACCCGCAGCGATCACCTTAGAACAGGCGCGCGAGAATGGCTTTCCAACCGAGATCCCGCTTAATGTTGCGATGCTATTGCCCAATGTAACCCCCAATCACAATATTGAATCCTGGCAATTTGCGCTACGAGAATTTTTAGCGTCACAACACAGTCCTTTTCCATTAGTCGAATACCGGCGAGGCTGGTTGCTATTACTACCGGAAACGACAGCAGAAGCCGAAGGCGATCCCCTACAATACTGGCAACTATTGCATCAAGATCTGCAGCAAAAACAGCTTTCGGCATCAATTGGTGTCAGTAATGGCCAGACTCTGAACCATTTAAACCGGCTCGCTTTTCAGGCCCGACAATGTGCTGAATTTATCGACCGCCATTATCAGGGACAACTGTTTCACCATAAGGCCTTTGCGTTGCAGCAGTTGTTTGCTGCCGTTGATGATCACCAGCTGTTACATGATTTTTGCCACCACACACTAGGGCCTCTCTATCAATCCCGAGAAGCCGACCTGATCCAGGTGAAGCAAACCCTTCGCCACTATTTTCTAAATCTATGTTCGGTCAGACGCACTGCCCAGCAGATGCAGATCCATCGCAACACCGTAACCTCTCGTCTGCTCAAATTTGAACAACTGACCCATCTGTCACTGGCAGATGCAGATAACCGACTCACAGTACAAAATGCCCTACTGATTGAATCGTTTGTCCTGCCACAAGATGAGTCATCCTAAGGAATACTATGAAAATTATTAATGCCCGATTACGTCATCAACCTTCTCTGTTTACCCTTGAGTGCGAAGAAGGACGTTTCTCTCAGATCACCGCTCAGGACACAACGCTGAATAGTCCCTGTGATATTGATGCCAAGGGGCAGCTACTCTGTGCTCCATTTGTAGAACCGCACATCCATTTAGATGCGGTTCTCACTGCGGGGGAACCTCGCTGGAATAATAGTGGTACCTTGTTTGAGGGGATTGAATGCTGGGCACTACGTAAAGAATCACTGACTATCGATGATGTGCAGCAACGAGTTTATCGGGCTGTTCAACTACTGATCGGTCAAGGAGTTCAGCATATTCGGACGCATGTGGATGTCACCGATCCCCAACTCACCGCACTCAAAGCCATTGTGCCGCTTAAGTCAGTTCTCGCACCTTATATTGATTTACAAATTGTGGCCTTTCCTCAGGAAGGGATCCTATCGTTCCCCAATGGCAAAGCCCTCATGCAGCAAGCTTTGGAGATCGGAGCCGATGTGGTCGGTGGTATTCCTCATTTTGAATTTACCCGTGAGTATGGGGTGGAATCGATGCGCTGGGTGATGGAACTAGCCCAAACGCAAGGCAAACTGGTTGATGTCCACTGTGACGAAATCGATGATGGGAACTCCCGCTTTTTAGAAGTGCTGGCAACGGCAGCCCTTGAAACAGGGATGGGTGATCGTGTGACGGCCAGCCACACGGTCGCTATGCATTCCTATAACAATGCCTATTGCTCAAAACTATTCCGGCTGCTCAAAATGTCGGGAATTAATTTTGTCTCCTGTCCAACGGAAAACACCCATCTGCAAGGCCGCTTTGACAGCTTTCCCAAACGCCGTGGTATCACACGAGTCAAAGAGCTGCGTGATGCGGGAATGAACGTCGCATTGGCTCAGGATTCGATTCAGGATCCTTGGTACAGCTTAGGCAATGGCAAACTGCTGCGACAGGTAGATTTTGCACTACATGCCTGCCATATGATGGGCTACGATGATTTTAAAACCGCTCTAGATTTTATTACCGATAACGGTGCCAAAGTGATGCATATGGCTGATCGCTATGGCATTGAAGTCGGCAAACCCGCTAACTTCATTATTTTGGATGGCATTGATGATGTTTCGGTGATCCAAAAACAAGGGGATGTGCTTTGGTCGGTTCGGGAGGAAAAAGTGTTACTCGAGCGCCAACCAGCCATGATCAAACAGCAAGTCACATTAGCGACAATATAATCACCTCACGGAAAAAGAGAAGCTTATCGCTTCTCTTTGATTTTGGCTTTTTAAAGCTGATTAATTGGTTTCAAAAGCACCGATATCCGGCGCAGAACCATGATAACTCTGCCCAACATTGGTTCCGGCATCGATCAGGTCACTATTGCTACGCAAATGGAAGAAATTCACATCTGGCAAGCTCCCATCGGCTTTACGAGCCCCGAGTAACTCATCAATATTAGTACTGATGAAATCACTCGAGCTGACACTATGCCCATTCTGCCAACTATTATGACTAATGTCGGTAGTACTGGCATGGAAGCTATCCGAAGATTCAACGTATGAATAAGATATCGTATTTTTAATCGTTAGACTGTTAGCCTGATTTGAACTACCAAAACCGATATTACGACCATTCCGATAAGCTATCCCATTATAAATGGTGATATTGCCTCGGTTACTGTTGTGGTCGAAGCCATCGACGGCATTCCCGGCAGCAATACTGTTAATATAAGTGGCATTGTGACGCAATTGTTTATTATCACTCCCCCCTGTTTTAAAACCATTCCCATCACCACCACTCGGGCTACCACTTTCCAGATAACCATTGCGGATCGCCCAACAATTTTCATAGGTTGTAGTTATATTATCCGATCCCCGTAGATAACCATCATATCCATCGTCCAGATTATTCCAGGCCCGGCAGCCATAAAATCGGTTCCCGGTTCCTACGGTCAATTTAGCCGCAAAGCCGTCGGCGTTTTCCAGCGAAGCATCCGCATTAAAGAATGAGTCGACGTTTCGGATCAGGTTGTAACTTGCACCGCCATCCAACTGTAACCCAGTATCGGCACAATGAGAGAAGGTCGAAAATTCCACAGTGTTATGAGAACCGGTAATGTGCATGCCGTTATCGCCTGCATACTGAACATCGATGCCGTAGATATACCAATAATCGCCTGAGAGTTCGATCCCGCGATTACTACCGCTTTCGGACATGGCCGAGAAATCAAGCACCGGACGGGCACTATCACTCGGATATTTACTCAGCGTAATTTGTGCAGAAGAGGAACCATTGTGTGACAGTACGATGGGTTCACTAAAATGATATGTGCCGCCACGTAGGTAAATGGTATCTCCGGCGCTGGCTGAAGCAACCGCAGATATCAACCCGGAAGCAGAGTTGACAACTGTAGCACCTTCAACAGGAGTTGCGCCTTGCGGGGTCGCACTAAAGGCATTTGAATTCACCTCATTACCATTGGCATCCGAAGTTTTAATCCAAAACCAGTAGGTTGTTCCGTTTTGCAAATTTCCGGCGGTATACGAATGAGTGCTGTTATTCACAACACCAATCCTGACTCGTCCGGAGGGTGAACTATCGGTATCGTAATAAATCTGGTAATTCGCTGATCCGGAACCTGCAGTCCAATTTAAAGTGACACTATTGCTACCCGCACTCCCACTTAATGTAATTGCACTGCTGCTACTTCCGCTACCACCGCTATCTCCCCCGCCGCTGCTCCCACCACCACTAGCATCAGCAGGAATGGAACATTCTTTTACGGTTTTACTGGGAATGGGATCCGAGCCAAATGTCGCTACATTACAGACAAAAGAACCATTTAACTGTTGGTATACAAACTGTCCGGAAGCCCCAAAGGCAACATTGGTGGGCTGGTTAACCGTACAGGTTTCATCACTCGAACAGATCGTCACATAGCCACTTGGACGATTCGTCACCGCCTGAGAATAAGGCGTTAACCAAAGAGAGGTCAGTGCCGCAACGGTAACCGCAGCACTTCTGAATACTAATTTCATCGATATCTCCTTATGATCCAGTTATTAATCTATAACCACTGCATCAGTAGACATCCAACTTCCTACTGGTTCAGGTGAGCACATTCATCATCATAAAACCCTGACTCATGTTCCTTAGATAAACATTATATTGACTTTATTATTAGTAAATAATGCCGTGTGACTGAGAGGAAGATCACAAGAAGTGAATTTTTGAAAAAATGTTTTAATATTGGAGACCATTACGAGGAACTGTATATGGCCTTCCAATACACCACCAAGGCAAACTGTAGGGATACTCATCCCGGAATAAAATCCGTGCGCCCCCTACACTTAAGCGCGTCTGAATAAAAACGGACCGGATCGCCATGCATCCAATGAAAATCGTCCGGCACCCAGCCAAAAAATAAAGAGCAATAAACTTAGCCATGTTCCATGCGTGGCATAGGCTAATGGGTAGACAAAGATTTGGATCACCAGTGTCATCATCCCCAAAATCAATACCGCGATCCGTGTCTGCCAGCCGATGACTAACAAAATAGAACAAAGATGTTCGGCAATGGCAGCCATCCAAGCCGCCAAAAGGGGAGGAATGAGAGGTAAAGCATATTCATGTTCAAATAAGTACAGAGTGCCATCTGCTAATTGCGGCCATCCCCAATGCCAGTGAAATGGAAATATCGAGAGTGCAAAACCGGTGATCTTGGTTTGCCCAGATAGCCAGAAAACACTCGCAATGGATAACCGGGCCATCAGTAACAGTGCATCTGTAAACCAGCTCGGCATCTTAATGGGATCCGTCATCACTTTCTCCTTTTATTCCTGCGATCAACTGCCACTGGATCAGCAACTGTAATGCCTGGGACAAATCCAATGTTTCTCCGGCCGCCTGCAAAGCTAACTCAACCGAGGCATCCTGACGTAGTGAGCGAATAAAACAAGCCATTGGATAATCTAAGATTTCCAGACAGGCTCTCATTCCACTCTTAAAAAGTAACAGGTAGTTGGAAACATTCAGGTCAATCGCCGCTACCGCCTGACCGATCTGTTCGTCATCAGGTAGTTGGTGTGCCGCATAAATAGCTCCGACCGGATACTGACTGACCCATAGTTGGGTACTGGCTAATAAATTGAATTGCAACGATTCACCGGAATGCTGTTGTAACTGTTCTTGAAGTGCTTGAATCGGCAGCCCTTGTTCATCCGGTTGATGGGTGATGTTCAATAGCGTACGTTCCAAACCCGCCAGTTCCGATAGAAAAGGCAAGGGCTTTGCGGCCTCAAACGAAGCAATAAACGAAGAGAAATGCTGTCCATAATCACTGAGAACCACGGAATCCGGTGGATACTGGCGAATATAGCGCCGTGCCATCTCCCGAAAAAAATCATCTCCCACAACCTGCTTCGTCACATGGAAGATCTCTGAAAGTGCTTCCGTTAATGAGATCACATAGTTGTGTCGATAAATATCCAGCCGTTCCGGGTGATCGACCATAGACCGGATTTTTTCGGTCTCCACCGATTCTCCCCAACCCAACAACATTTCAGAAAAAGCATCATTCATCTTCATGAGCCATGGCTCCGCATCCGTTCGCTGATTTGTTGACGATAGTGATCGGCCTGATGCGCCTCAGCGACCAATTCGCCAAGCTCCGGTATGTTTCCGTCTCGCTCAATCAGGGTCAAATGAACCCCGGTATAAGCCATTACCTGCTCAAACAGAGCCCAGACTTCTGGATCAATCGGCTGGTCATGACTATCAATTTTAAGCTGTTGCCGATGGCTATGCCCCGCCAAATGAAACTGACGCACTTCAGCAAAAGGGAAATCGGCCAGATAGTCCCAATAATCCACTTTCAGATTATGGCAAGAAACAACCACATTATTGATATCCAGTAACATGCCGCAGCCGGTGCGAGACACCAGTTCCTGCAGAAACTGACTTTCACTCATAGACTGTTCATGAAATGACAAATAACGCGCCGGATTTTCAATCAAAATCGGTTGTTGCAGTGCATTTTGGATCTGATCAACATGTTCACAAACTCGAGCGAGCGAATGTTGCTCATAGATGACTGGAAGCAGATCGTTAAAGTAGTGACCGGTATGCCCGGACCATGCCAGATGCTCTGAAAAATACAACGGCTGACATCGCTCCACCAATTGTTGAACCCGCTGTAGGTGTGCCACATCCAATGGCGCTTCGCCGCCCACGGATAAACCAACTCCATGAATGGTTAACGGATACTGTTGTCGGATCTGTTCCAAATAATAGTGACGGGGTCCCCCTTCGCTCAAATAATTTTCAGCATGAAGTTCCAAAAAACCGATAGGAACGGGTTCAGTTAATAGCGCATCATAATACTCAGGTTTCAGACTAATACCCGAAGGGGTTACAGAAGGCGCTTGCGCGCCTTGTTTTATGCCCAGATTTCCCATCTACATCCCCTGTTAGAATGGTTTTAACTGACCAAAACCTGTTGATGAGCTATCCGATTTCATCTCCATGCAAGTCCCTGCCGGAACCAATTTCCAGGAATTCGACTGATAGTCGACTTTAGAAGTCCCGGCACAGGTTGTGCCCGGTCCGGCAGCACAATCATTTTGACCAGCCAGAGCCACGCCATAACATTTTTCTTTCCCTGCTGCCTGTGCAGTCGTAGCAATTGTTGAAAGTGCTAATGCGGTTCCTAAAGCGATTACGAGTGAAGTTTTTGTGTTAGCCATCAGATAAATTCCTCTTAAGTTTTATCAATACCCTGTTGTATTGCAATTATCTGACGAACCTAGCCCCGACTTTATTACAAAAAAATATAAAAAAATTTACTATTTTTTTTCATCTTTCACATATTCATTTGATATTGAACGAATTTCTCCCATATGTTTGGAGAAATTTCGACAGCCACCACACATTCCTAAATGAAATTTCAGCGCTAATTTTTGTTTAACACTCAGCCGATGATCCAGTTGCAATGACAACAACCAAGTCGCTTGCTTACAGTTCATAATTCAACTCCTAAGATCTGTATGTAGGCTTCAAATACCGCGTTCTGGTTTTGCAAATACAACGGCTAACAATGGAATGGTTCTATGCGTCATACCAGTTATCTTCCAGACATTCCCGCAATCGCAATCGGGCTCGATATAAAGTGACATTTAACTGGTTTTGAGTCACGGAAGCTGACTCACAAATTTCCGGTGTAGCTAGCTCCAAAAATTCTCGCATCATGAAAAGCCTAGCATACTGTTCAGGTAAGGCTCCCAAACAAGCCTCAAAAACCCGCCAGAAATGTTCGGAATGCACCTCCTGATCCGCTGATTGCCAATGGGTCGGACGTTCATACTTTTGCCAGTGACCATTTTCCTGAAACAACACATCCATCAGATCTTCACCGCTTAAATTCGATCCCTCTTGCAGATCTTCGGCCGCTTGGAATTTACGTTCCTTACGCAATAAATCCACAATTTTGTTTTTCAAAATAGCAAAAACCCAAGTCTGAAATGCCGCATGTCGATTGAACTGATCGATATTTTGCAATGCACCAATTAAAGCCTCTTGCACGGCATCCTCAGCGAGCTGACTATCCCGAACCTGCATTCTTGCAAATTTAACCAGTTTTCCCCGAAGCTCACTGATCCCTTCAGAAGTTAACCACTGAGGCGGTGTTTCAGATGTTCCCAATGTTTGTTCCATATCCACTCCCGTAGGAATATCTCTATTAGCGTAGACAACCCAAAGCTCAATGAGCAACTCCATATCACATCAATACTAATGCTATTAATGTAATTAATTTTAAATAAACATGCTAACAAAAATAAAAATATTGATTTTTTAAATTATAAAAATACGGTAATTTAATACTCAACGCTTTCAATCAGCATACTCGAACATGTTAAAAAAAATAACCCAACTATTTCCACTGTGGGCCATCCTGCTCTCCGTTCTGGCCTACCAACAACCCCAATGGTTTACATCCCTCAAAGGCGATATTATTCCGTTGCTTATCATCATCATGCTTACGATGGGGCTCACCCTGCAACGAACCGATTTCATCAATGTCATTCATAATAAAAAAGCAATTTTGACGGGCCTCATTTTGCAATTTACCGTAATGCCGCTGTCGGCGTTGCTCATTAGTTTGATCCTCGGTTTTAATAGCGAACTGACCATCGGGATGGTACTGGTCGGAAGCGTCGCCGGTGGCACATCCTCAAATGTCATGTGTTATCTGGCGAAAGGTGATGTGGCGTTATCGATCACCATGACGGCCATATCAACTCTGGTAGGTGTCATTTTAACCCCGTTATTGGTCGGGCTACTCGCCGGACACAGCGTTGATGTTCCAGTATTCAGTATGCTATTAAGTCTGGTCAAAATTGTATTAATTCCGGTCGTCGTTGGGGTACTGATTAATACTCAATGTCACCGTTTTACTCAAAAACTGGATACGTTATTGCCCGTTATTTCGATGCTAGCCATCGTGACGATCATTGCCATCGTCGTTGCATTAAATCAGCGTAACCTGACTTCTATTGGTCCCTTGGTGGCAGCGGCTGTTATTTTACATAATAGTGTGGGGCTGCTTAGCGGATACTGGATCTGCCGGTTACTCCGATTCAATGAAACTATCTGCCGTACGGTTGCTTTTGAAGTCGGACTACAAAACTCCGGATTAGCCACTGCCTTGGCGATGAAATTTTTTACGGCCACGGCTGCGGTACCCGGAACACTGTTCTCGGTTTGGCATAATATCTCCGGCTCCTGTCTGGCGGGATACTGGTCCCACAAAAAAGGCACCTCTACAGCGAATGTCTCTTTAAAAGGCACATCCGAATAACAATAAACGATGACTTCTGGTTCGTGATTCAAACCGTGACCGGAAGTCATCATCATGTTTTAAAACATAAATTTGACATTTACTTTACATTTATTTAGAGTTTGACTTCGATCACATCTCTCTATTTTCCCGCTGCCGTCGTTTATTCCCGATTGTATTTCATTCTCTCTCAACGCCATTCATTCCTGTCTGAACGCCAGTTTTTTTATCTTTATTTCAAGCTATTGCGGTTGAAATTCAGGCGTATTTAATAGGTTCCAGATACTTAAAAATTAACTGGAGGCAGAGATGACTCAATCAAAAATCAGCTCTCGTGCACTAACCTTAATTGGAACAATCATTACTCAATTTGCCCTAGGTTCGGTCTATACTTGGAGCCTGTTCAATTCAGGATTAGCCCATAAATTATCAGAACCCGTCAATCAGGTTGCATTTTCATTTGGCCTATTAAGCTTGTCATTGGCCATTGCCTCTTCTATTTCCGGTAAATTGCAAGAACGTTTTGGCGTCAGAAACGTTACCATCGCCGCGGGCCTGTTAATGGGCATCGGTTTCGGATTAACTTCGGTTTCCAATAGTTTAATCATGCTGTATATCTGTGGCGGTATCTTACTGGGATTTGCCGACGGCACCGGATATTTAATGACCCTCTCCAATTGCGTGAAATTATTTCCGGAGAAAAAAGGTCTTATTTCAGCGCTATCCATCGGCGCTTATGGTTTAGGCAGCTTAGGCTTTAAATATATTAACTTGTTCCTGCTCAACCACTATTCGCTGGCGACTACCTTCCAGGTGTGGGGACTCATCGCAATGGTGATGATTTTAATCGGAGCATGCATGATGCACGATGCGCCCAATCTACCTACTCAGCGAGGTACTTCCCGCTTCAATACCAACGTACAAGATTTGACACTCGCCCAATCGATGACTCGTCCTCAATATTGGATGATGGCATTGATCTTCCTGACCATCTGCATGAGCGGCCTGTATATTATTGGGGTAGCGAAAGATATCGGTCAGAACTATGCGCATTTAGGCTTTGAATATGCAGCTCAATCCGTTGCAATTATCGCTCTGGCCAATCTATTAGGCCGTCTGGTTCTGGGGATCCTTTCTGATAAAATGTCACGGATCCGGGTGGTATCTATCGCGGTTGCTTTCAGTCTGGCTGGCATGGCAATTCTGCTCTTCACTCCTTTAAACAGTGTCTGGTTTTTTGCCGCTGTCGCCTGTATTGCTTTCAGCTTTGGCGGGACCATCACCGTCTACCCATCTTTGATTAGTGATTTCTTCGGCATGCAAAATCTGACTAAAAACTATGGTTTTATTTACTTAGGTTTTGGGGTCGGCAGTCTGACCGCATCGGTCGTTGCCAGTCTGTTAGGTGGATTCATCCCAACTTTCTATCTGATTTTCACACTGCTCGTTATTTCTTTATTCCTGACCTTGGTTGTGAAAGCACCGCAGAGTGCCTCTGATAAATCGCAGTCTATCCAACCCCGTCATCACAACTTGCAACATGCTAATTAATCCTTAACGCATATCCCTATGCTTGGCGCCTCACGGCGCCTTTTTTATGCGATTGATTTAGAGGCGAGTTTAAGAGAGTGCCGTCTCATTCGGCACTAATGAATATTCATCCGTTCCCGGAACAATTTCAAATTCGAGCGGCTAACCGGGATCATGGTATCAATATCCCGCAGTCGAAGTTGGTAGGTACTATTAAACCCTGGGATAATCTCTTCTATCTGTTCAAGGTTAACGCAATAAGAACGATGACAGCGAAAAAACTGTTCTCGAGGCAGCTGAGCATAAACTTCACTCAATAATTGATTCAAACTGAAACGCCCCTGAGATGTCACAAGCTCCGTTTGTTTTTCATTGGCTTCCAAATAAGCAATATCCGCCACTTTTATCACTACGATTCGATTGTCTCTAAGTACACTTAACGTCGCTACCGATACGGGCGAATTCATCGGACTCACCGCCGAGGGTTCCGAGGCCACGACAGTTGCAGATGCAGCGACCGTCGGGGCTATAGTCGTCGCCGATGACACATTTTCCAGCTTATTTAAAAGCCCTTTGACCCGACTCTCACTCAACGGTTTGAGTAGATAATCAAATGCCTCCAATTCAAAGGCATCTACAGCAAATTCTTTATAAGCCGTCGTAAAAACAATAAAAGGCCGTCTGGCAAACTGATGAATATTTTTAGCAAGCAACATCCCATCTATCGAAGGGACATTGATATCTAAAAAAGCAACGTCCACTTCATTGGACTGTAAAAATTTAAAGGCATCCAGCCCATCTTCAAAACAAGCCAGCACTTCAATCTGACTATATTTTTCAATCAGAAAAACTAACTCTTGTTGCGCCAACGGTTCATCTTCAACAATAATTGCTCGCATACACTTACCCTATGACTCGCTGACTTTAGAATCGAACGCAGCCGGAATATAAAATTTAACTTCCGTGCCCGGCTCCAAACGACGTAATTTAAGGCTTCGTCCATAAAGCAAGTGGATCCGCTGATTGACGTTGGTCAATCCAATATGATTACTGGAGATTTCACCCTGTTCTAATTGCCGGATCACCTCTTCACGGATCCCAATCCCCGAGTCCATCACTGCAATTTCAATATCCGCTTCAGGTGTCGGTTGTTTGACTCGAATCGTCACTTCTCCAGGTCCTTTCACCGGTTGGATCCCATGTTGGATAGCGTTTTCCACTAAAGGTTGGATCATCAAACTGGGGATCTTGATCGCCAATGAGTCCACATCAAAATGAACCGTTAATTTTTTCCCAAAACGGGCCTGTTCAATGGCGATATAATCACGCACCTGACTCAGCTCTTCATCAATCGCGATCAAATCTTCATTATGTTTGAGGTTATAACGTAAAAAGTCAGCCAACCGAGCAATGAGTTCCCTAGCTTCATCCGGGCGCATCCGAATTAAAGACGATATGGCATTTAAACTGTTGAATAGAAAATGGGGATTAATTTTATTCTGTAAAGCGGAAAATTCGGCTTTAGTCGCCATCTGTTTTAGTTTTTCAACCTTAGAAACTTCAAGCTGCGTCGAAATCACGTGCGATAATCCAACCGCCATTTCCCGCAGCGCATTGGTAATTTTATAACCTCGCCGATAATAAATTTTTAGAGTCCCGGTCAGCTTTCCGCCTTCATGCAGGGGAATAATCAGTAACGAATGGAAGCCATCAAACTCAACCTCATTCTGAATAACCATTCGATCATCAGCCAAAGCCTGACGCGTGAAGCTACTCAACCCATGGTAATTTTCCCAATAGCGCTGCTCATCTTCCCCCACATAAGCCAACACTTCAGACACATCGGTAATCGCCACCGCATCAGCCCCAATATCGTGTAAAATAATATTACAAATCTCCCGCATCGATTGCCGGGTATTTTCCCGAAAATACGGCAGCGTCTTATTGGCGATATCCAGCGCTAACTTGGCCTGCTTCGCCGCAACCCGGTCGTTTTCACTATCTAAACTTTGAACCAGTTGCACCATGACCCCAATCGATACCGTGCCAATAATCATCGGAAAAGCAATCGCTTTGACAATCGTCAGCCCCTGAGACCAAGGAACAAAGAATAAGATCAGTGTCATTGTTGCCGCTTCACAAATAATTCCGGCGATAATCCCCCAAAACCAATAATTTTCTTTACGACAGCGAAAATGGATCCAAGTTGCCAGAACACCGGCGGCCACACTGGTTATCAGACAAGGGAGCGAGGTTGGCCCATGAATATCAATCAAATAACGATGCAGTCCAGAAATGACTCCGGCGGGAATACCGACCAGCGGGCCAAATAAGATCCCACCAGAAAGAATGGCAATAATCCGCACATTAATCAGCGAACCATCGACATGGATCCCGGTATAGGTACTGAACACCGCGAAAAAAACAAACAATACGGAAATAACACCTAACTCCAGAGGGTGATGATTCTGCTTACGAAACAAAGTCTGAAAACGACTGGTATGCGTCAGAATAAACAGCACCATTAAGATCAGTGCCGCCCGCTCAAAAACCCCGACCAGCATCATTAACTGCGGTAAAATGGATACACTCATGAATTTTTTTATAAACATTGATTTTAAATATAGCTTAAAGGAATAATCAGCCTACGATCTTGATCTACTTTATTATTCCTGAGAAAGCGCATGACCCGGACACACTACGTGCTGAGCTTTTAAATGATACATTTCAATCGATGGATCGCTAAAAAAACCGACTTCCCACGGATTTTTCGCAATAAAAGCTTCTTTAATCGGCTCAAATAATGGATGCGTCGCCGGGATCTGATAAGCATCTGCTGCGATTAAACTATAATTCCACTCGATCGCCTCGGAATAAGTAAACACCGCTCGGGAATCAATCGCAAAATAGCAACGCGACTGACGTCGCAACAATTTCGCTTTAAAGGTCTGTGGCAACGTGATGAAGAAAATATCATCTTCATCGGATGAAAGAAAAGCGAGCACGGTGGTATGGGGCCGCTCTAACGCATAACTCACCAACACTCCGATTTTATTTTCCTGCTCCCGCAAATCAAATTCAGGAAGCTCAGTCAGTGACGTATCCGGCAACGCTTGCTCTACACGATCATCCTGAGGGAACTGATATCCCGGTTGTTGGTAATGAAGCACGATCTCCATTCCCCAAAACAACTGATATTCAACGGGAGCCACTCGGACACGGTTCGGCTGAATTTGTACAATTTCACCTTTATATGAACAGCGATAAACATTCAAAGAAGCATCATATTCACTCACGCCAGTCCGATTATCCAGATGGATAGTCATCAAATCGCCGATTTGAAACTGGTGTCCTTTACGAAACTCCAGAATAAGCTGACCGTCCGCTAAAATTTCTACACCACAGATATACACTTCACAATCATACACCGCGGTGTTCAGATAATGTGCGGCCACGCCTAATTGATGCTGACCTAACCAGCCCTGAAGAGTCTTTGCATCCATACCCGATCTCCTAAATAAGAATGTTTACACTATCCCATAAATTATCGTTTTCCGTACAAAAAACCCAAAAAACCACGATCCGAATCAATTCCTGAAGAGCCAACAAAAAGTTTACATATAAAACATCATTGCAACTTGACGATTATCACTCAGATACCGATGATGGGAACATAATAATTTCAGAATTGCCTTTCCGGGATACTGAACTCGATAACACCGTATGGAGCAACATTATTCATCGACAGTTAAAGCAATCGGTTAGGAGGATTCATGGCCCCGATAAAACTCGTATTAATTCGTCACGGACAAAGTCTGTGGAATCAGGAAAATCGCTTCACCGGATGGGCTGATGTCCCACTTTCGGCTCAGGGCGTAGAAGAAGCCAAACAGGGCGGACAACTCATCAAAGAAGCCGGGCTGACCTTTGATGTCGCCTATACATCGCGTCTGAAACGCGCCATTAAAACGCTCTGGTTGGTACTGGAAGAGATGGACCTGATGTGGATCCCAGTGCACCGCAGTTGGCAACTCAACGAGCGTCACTATGGCGCGCTACAAGGGCTAAATAAAAGTGAAACCGCAGCTAAATATGGAGATGAGCAGGTTCTGATCTGGCGACGCAGCTTTGCTACACTGCCCCCATTACTGGATGAAGACAATGAATATTTCCCGGGGAATGACCCGCGTTATCAAGATCTATCACCTCAGCAATGGCCTAAAGCCGAAAGCTTAAAAACCACTATCGATCGCGTGCTCCCTTACTGGAATGAAGTCATTGCTCCCGATTTGAAAAAAGGGAAAAAGGTATTAATCGCCGCTCACGGCAACAGCTTAAGAGCCCTGATCAAATATCTGGATCAAATCTCTGAAGAAGAAATTGTCGGGCTCAATATTCCAACCGGTATTCCATTAGTCTATGAGTTTGATGAAAATCTCAAACCGCTCCGGCATTATTATCTGGGCGATCAGGATGAAATCAACCAGAAAATGGCTGCTGTTGCCCAGCAAGGTAGTGCTAACAAAACCGAATAGATACGGGAAATAAATGCTAATGGCGTACAAAGGGTCATATTCAAAACCACCGGTTACGCCATTGAGCTTGCAACCGTCTAACTGATCATTGAGATTGATAGATCAGCTTTAGAGGCAAGTTGTGGGAGAATAGCCCGCGCTAAAACACCTTTCGCATCACAATTCAAATCGTTTGGTTTTACTCTTCCCTTCACAAGTAACGCCAAAATCAGACGGGTTCATACCAATTTTGAGAGAGTCACTAGAGTCTGTTGCTCTCTCATCCCACACCGTTATCAAGAAATAGTTTCGATCACAAAGTTTCCGTTTTTTCTATCAATCGACAGATGAACCATCCCGAAGTGCGGTTCATATCACATTTTGGCCTTAGACATACTTGTATGGTAGTCATCATGTTAAATCAAATGAAAAGAAAACAACCATGAAAATTGTGAATGCGGAGGTATTTGTTACCTGTCCGGGACGTAATTTTGTCACTCTAAAAATTACCACTGAAACCGGGGTCACCGGTCTAGGTGATGCCACCTTGAATGGACGAGAGCTTGCTGTTACGTCCTATCTAAAAGATCATCTTTGTCCCCAACTGATTGGGCGCAACGCCAATCAAATTGAAGATATCTGGCAATTTTTCTACAAAGGGGCTTATTGGCGCCGTGGCCCGGTCACTATGTCAGCTATATCGGCAATTGATATGGCTTTATGGGATATCAAAGCCAAAGTAGCCCATATGCCTCTTTATGAACTATTAGGCGGTGCTTCCCGCACCGGTGTCATGGTGTATTGCCATACCACCGGCCATACCATTGAAGAAGCCCTTGAGGATTACGCGAAACACAAAGAGATGGGCTTTAAAGCCATTCGGGTTCAATGTGGCATTCCAGGGATGAAAACGACTTATGGAATGTCTAAAGGAAAAGGTCTTGCTTACGAACCCGCAACCAAAGGAAACTGGCCTGAAGAACAAATCTGGTCCACAGAAAAATACCTCGACTTTACCCCGAAACTATTTGAAGCCATTCGTAACGAATTCGGTTTTGAAGACCATTTGCTGCATGACTTACATCATCGTCTCACCCCCATCGAAGCGGCTCGTTTTGGTAAAGCGGTTGAACCCTATCGACTCTTCTGGATGGAGGACCCAACACCGGCTGAAAATCAGGAATGCTTTCGTTTAATTCGCCAGCATACCGTCACTCCCATTGCGACTGGGGAAGTGTTCAATAGCATCTGGGATTGTAAACAGCTGATTGAAGAACAACTCATCGATTATATCCGTACGACCTTAACTCATGCCGGGGGTATCTCTGGTATGCGCCGCATCGCAGATTTTGCCTCCCTTTATCAAGTGCGAACCGGTTCTCATGGCCCATCTGATTTGTCACCCATTTGTATGGCCGCGGCGCTGCACTTTGATTTATGGGTTCCCAACTTCGGAGTTCAGGAATACATGGGATATAGCGACCAAATGCTGGAGGTCTTCCCACACCATTGGACATTCGAACAAGGTTACATGCACCCAGGAAATGAACCAGGTATTGGAATCGAGTTCAATGAAAAATTAGCTAAAAAATATCCATATGATCCGGCCTATTTACCCGTGGGTCGCTTAGAAGATGGCACCGTATGGAGTTGGTAGGAGAAAAAAATGAAAAGTATTGTGATTGAACAACCCAATCAATTAACTGTTGCCGAACGCCTTGATCTGGAGCTAGCTCAACTGGATCCCAAATAACCCGCGCACTCTCCATAAAAAGCGCCTTTCTTCCCATCGGCGCTTTTTATGGACATGAGATCAAGCGGCATTCGTCTCAATCAACAGCTCTCGTTAGTTTTGAGTTTCAAACCAGTCCGCTTTGGTCATCAGAATATCATCAATCACCTCAGGGACATCGTCCAGATGTGCAGCCAATAATGCAGCCGCCCGCTCATCATTATGCTGACGTAAAGCTTCGATTAAAGCCTGATGTTCATTTACGACCTCATCCATACTCTTGTCACGCTTAATATCCAGATACCGAACCCGATCCATTGAAGTCTTCAGATTATCAATGGTATCCCAAGCTAATTTACAATCGGCAAACAGAGCCATCTGCTGGTGAAAAGCATCATCTTGTCTGAGAAATTCTCGATAATTCTGCTCGTGAATGGCGGCTTGCTGCAATCCGATAATTTCGTTCAATACTTTTAACTGAGCCTCAGTAACGGTCTGAGCTAGATTTTTGACTACCGCACATTCAATGGCTGAACGAATAAACTTACCATCCATCACCGCTTTAATACTGATTCGGGTAACTACGCTACCTCGTTGCGGATAAATTTTCAGTAAACCGCATTCGGCCAATTTAATGAACGCTTCCCGAACAGGCTGTCTGGAAACCTCCAACGATGCCGAAATGGCTTTTTCTGACACACTACTACCTGGCTCGATTTCACAGGTAACAATGGATTCTTTTAAGTACTGATAGATCTGACCACTGACGGAAACCGGCTCTTTAATTGTAAACTGAGGATTATTTATCATAGAAATATACTGATTCATTATTACGGTGAAACACTGACCACCCAACCACTAACCGCATCTACAATAGCAGGTTCTACCATGAAGGTACGAATATTACCGCTTGGGATATGGATTTCTTGCTATTCTAGCGTGCGCCTTTCCAAACAAAACATGAGTACCTCCAACGGTGGCAAAACGCATCACCAAAGCTCCACAAACTCTAACAATATTAAACGGCCATCGAGCCTACCGAATTCGTTGCCCCCCTATCATGTGATGACAGCAGATCCATAGATCTCATGTACCGTAACATTTGATGATTCAAGAAGATGTGCTCAGCACAATGTTTAACAACATGTTGTCATGTCTTTTTAGCATCAAAAAATCTAATCTGAAGGATAGCGCATTTAAAAGGATACCGATTTTAAATCGGTATCCTTTTTATCTCTGTAACAAACGGTTTTTTTCAAATAGTTATTGTGCTAAATCAATATATTATTTTTAGTTCGGTTTATATCAAAACAAAGATTCAAAAATACTTATTTTCCCTACTTTTATGTCGAACTTGACTTCGTTAAACTCTTCGTTCCCATAACTGTTAGCCTAACGATTGACGGAAGCATCGTGCGCCTTAACCAGCAAATCAGTCCGATTGAAAATTGGATCTATCGCCATTACCGGGCCGTTCATGGCATTCGTGTCGGACTTGCCTTTGTATGTACGTTTATGTTCATCAGGCTCTCAAATATTCCCGAGGGCAGCTGGCCATTAATTACGCTGGTCGTTCTATTAGGGCCCATGTCATTTTGGGGTAATGTCATGTATCGGACGTTGCACCGAATTTCAGGCACCATTTTTGGGGCCTCATCAGGGATGGTCGCTTTATATCTGGAACTTTATTCCCGTCCACTTATGCTGATCTGGTGTGCTATCACCATGTTTTTCTGCGGTTATCTGGCCTTAGGAAAACGACCTTATATGGCGCTATTGATCGGAATTACACTCGCAGTAGTCGCCGGTGCAGCTCCCGGAGATATCCACACGGCATTATGGCGCAGTGGTGATGTGATTTTAGGGGCTTTATTTGCATTGCTGTTTGCCAGTATCTATCCACAACGGGGGTTTATTCACTGGCGCTTGCAGATGAGTGATGCCCTTTCAGCATTAGGTAAAATTTATAGTGCCTACACATCAATCAATGTGATTGAACGCCCCAATCTGTCAGAAAAATTACAACTCGAGTTAAATCGAGTGGTAAAAATGCGGGCCTTTATCAATTCGGCCAGTCGTGAAACCCAAGTCAATCTGGAACATTTTAATCAGTTACAAACAACCTGCCGCGATCTAATCTCCACCCTCAAACTTTTGATCGAAAGTTACTGGTCATCACGAGATGGGCGATTCTGGATGATCAATGCGCAGGTTCTGCGTAAAACCAGACGCCTGACAGCAGAAAACCTTGAACATTTGGCAGAATTACTCACACTTGGGGTTAAACCCGACAGTGATGAAAAAATCACTGCCATTACCCATGAAATCACCGAAGTTTTGGAACAATTTGAACCCGATATTCATTATAAACCCGCAACTGATTCATCGATTTATGGCTATATTTGGCTGACTCGCCAAATGGCGGTTCAATTAAAAGAGCTGGAACGACTCATCATGGCGGTCATGGTTAAAGATAAATCGTCAAAATAGCGCTTTAATACGTAGGTTGACCTGTGGTTGGTGAATTTTTCAAAGTTCATTTAAATGTGCCATTTTTAATACTTCCAATCGTTCTATTTTGAATAAATTTCGCTACTTAAGAATGGTCCGTTCTCTGCTGTTATCTGAATATCTATCTTTTCAGTGCGATTCGCTCTATTCTTTTTGTTAATGAAATCAGTTACTCCATCTCATAAGATCCCGATTCGATGGAGAGAGTCATCTGATCGTAAGGAGCATCTGCGTGGACAACCCACTAAAAATTTTGTTTGTCTCATCAGAAATAGAAAGTCTGGTCAAAACCGGTGGATTAGCCGATGTAGCTAAGTCTCTACCGTTAGCCCTTCAGCAACAAGGCCATCAGGTGACACTGATGATGCCATACTACCGCACCATGGCCCGACACGATGAGGTCCAGTACATCACTGATATTTATGTTGAAAATGCACATGGAGCAGCCTTGCGGGTCCCCGTATTATTATTAAAAATCGGGGAAATCAATGTGTATTGTTTGGAACAGAACAACTACTTTGATCGACCTCAGCTTTACAGCGAGGGCGAATACGGCTATCCCGATAATGGCGAACGATTTGCTTTTTTTAGTGCCGCAGCGTTAGCGTGTAGCGCAGCTTTAGATCTCGATCTGGATATTATTCATTGTAATGATTGGCATACCGGGCTGGTCCCTTACTTACTTAAAACTCGTTACGCCGAGCACCCTCGGTTACATCGCGTAAAAACCGTATTAACGATTCACAATGCCGTATTCCAAGGCATATTCGAACATCAACAATTCAGTTTTTTGGGACAAGACATTATTGCGCCATTAACGGATCGCTTATTAGATGGTTACCAATGTATCAATATGCTAAAAAGTGGTATTCGTTATGCGGATAAAATTACTGCGGTCAGCCCGAACTACGCTCAGGAACTATTAACCCGACTGGGGGCTCACGGGCTTCATGAGTTTTTTCAGCAACGCCAGAATGATTTAGTTGGGATCATCAATGGTTGTGATTATAACGACTGGAATCCGGCGACCGATCCTCTTCTTCCCAGCCATTATCAGGTTGATGATTTAACTGGGAAAAGCCAATGTAAGCAGGCCCTGCAGCAAGCAGTCAATCTACCGGTAATACAACAGCGCCCCATTTTCGGCATGGTCTGCCGCCTCACCGAACAAAAAGGATTTTATCTATTACTGCCGGCACTGGAACAGTTTTTACATCATCATGTTCAGGTCATCATTGTCGGAACCGGTGACAGTCGAATTGCCGAACAACTCATGGCCTTACAAGCGCGCTTTAGCGATAAACTAGTGTTTATCAATGCCTACGATAATAAACTAGCCCACCTTGTCGAAGCCGGAGCCGACTTTTTCTTGATGCCATCGCTATTTGAACCTTGCGGATTAAACCAGATGTATAGCCTCGCTTATGCAACATTGCCGATTGTCCGGGGCGTGGGGGGATTAAAAGATACGGTTCGAGATTACGATGCCGACCCATCACAAGCCAATGGATTTATTTTTTATCAGCCAGAATCGGGAGACCTTCTCAACATTCTACGCCGTGCTCTGCTACTCTATCTAGAAGACCCCGAACAGATGCAACAGATGCAGTATCGGGCCATGCAGCAACATTTTAGCTGGCAGCACGCCGCGAGACTGTATAGCGATTTATACCGAGAAGCTTTACTGTAAGCGACGTAACCTCAATGTCAGGGAGGCCATCATGCAAGTTTCAGAATACGTTCATAATGCGATGGAAAACCTCGTGGATGATGTAATCATTTCTCGTCATTTGCATGAACATTATTCAACTGATTTTATTGATGATCTGGTTTGCATTAGTCTGAACCGACTCCCTTCCCGATATATCTGTTTTGACGTCGATCTGCTCTCTCACTTTGGAGAAGATGAGTATCAGGAGCTCAATGAGCAGGTCCGTCAAACAGTGAGTGAAGTGGAACAATATTTACTGAACGATCCCCGGCAACATCGCTCCCGAAATCGTTAACGACCATCATCGTTCCAATAATCAGGCGATATACCTATAAATCGGCCACAGGTTCACTCAGTGTCACGCCTGCAGCTTGCTCAAGAGCATCCATATATGCTTTTTGTAATTGCACAAGTGGTCTTCGAACAAAATCAGAATCCTTACTGGTTGCCATTAAACTGGCTTCACAGAACACTTCGAACCAGCTTAATAATACATCAGCATTAGCCTGCTCCCCTGCGGCTGCCAGTGCCAACGCAGCCACTTCAGCCGTTGCCAACTGGAATCCCAAACTTCCTTTGCGCAAACTATAATCGCTGGGAGCTTTATCCAAATTAAATGACAACAATGGGAAATGATGCAACCACGGACTTTTCCGATACATTTTATGAGCTTCTCGCCAGGTGCCATCCAGCAAAATAAATAGCGGCTTTTTCCCCGTTGGTTGTAAATCATGGGCCGTAGCCAGAGGCTGTGATTCTAATGCATTCTGGGTCGGGAAGATCACGATCGGCTGGTATTCAGGATTAGCCAACAAGGTCAGTAATTCTGTCGAGGTCTGCATTCGAGACCAGATAAAGCCATAGGTATCCGGGATGATATCAGCAATTAATCCAGCACTA
Organism: Celerinatantimonas marina; assembly: GCF_046054165.1. Lineage (NCBI taxonomy): Bacteria > Pseudomonadati > Pseudomonadota > Gammaproteobacteria > Celerinatantimonadaceae > Celerinatantimonas > Celerinatantimonas marina. The sequence goes on from NZ_JBFNXK010000010.1 coordinate 68,398, forward strand.
TTGCTCGGTTTTAAAACCTCAAAATCGTACATAATCAAGCAAAAAGCACAATTTGAAACCACGGATTGTTTCAAATGACACTGACAAAATTTCTGAGCCAAATGGCAATGCGGGCAACGAATAATCTGATACCCTCGAGCCTGATAAGGTCGGGTACTCTGTTTCAAACGCTGTTGATACAGTCGCTCAATCGCATGAGGAGGAACGGTAGACATGAATAACCTATAAAAAATAATTAAGGCCTGTTGAGCTGGGGTGGTCTAATTCAGATAGTACACTCACTAAAAGAGCTCAAGTTGAATAAGACTTCTATCAAACAGATGAGCCGATACATCACAGCTCGGCAACAGCGTTACAACTGATTAAACGGGGTGGGTTTGCTAAATAAAAATCCCTGAAACGTCTGACATCCCAAAGAGCGCAACACATTAAGCTGCTCCACGGTTTCCACACCTTCGGCAACAACTTTTAACCCCAAACTACGAGCAAGCTCCACAGATGCACGGATAATACTGGCATGTTTTTGAGAGTCAATAACCCGCTCAACAAAAAAGCGATCAATTTTTAAAGCTTCAACCGAGATACTCACAAGCTGAGCCAAAGACGCATGACCGGTCCCAAAATCGTCAATAAAAATAGAAACCCCTAACTGACTTAACTGATTTAAGCGCTGCTGTGTCTGTGTATGATGTGAACATACCGAGGTTTCAGTCAGTTCAATAGCCAACCGTCGGCATAGTAAAGGCGATCGTTGATAGCTTTGGATCAAACTCTGATAAAACGAATCATCTAGTAATTCTGGCCCCGCCAGATTAATCGATAATGGAATATCTTGATCAAGCGTTTTCGGCCACTGGTCAATCAATTGCGAAGCCTCGGCTAAAACCAACCTTGCCAGAATGCTATACCACTGACATTCTTCAACACTCGGCATAAATTCAGCAGGCGACATCATTCGACCATTCACATCAAATAACCGGGCTAAACATTCATAACCTACAATCCGACCATCTGCTAAGGTTTGTGCCTGTAAAAATAACTTCAACCGGCCTTGATTCAACGCATCATAGATCAGCTCCTGCTGCTGACTATGCTGTAATGCAACCCGTCGATACTGAGGGCGATACCACACCCAAGGCAAATACTGAAAACTCTGATTCAGAGCAATATCACACTCTTCCAGCAATTCAAGACCTGTCGCATCTTCCCGCATATGCGTTAAACCAGCTTGCCAGTGTATCGAAATATGATCACCATCCGGTAAAGGCTGACCAGGTTCTTGCTCCAAAATAGCAGCCAACTGATCAACCCATTGCTGCTCTGTATTTTCCGCCAGCGGCCCCATCAGTAAAATTTTAGCGCCGGTGAAACGATAACAACAAAAATCGTCCCCAAGACGAAGCTGTAATTGTCTCGCTATTCGTCTTAATAACCAGTCTCCAACTTCATTCCCCTTCTGGATATTCAAATTACGCAAATTATTAATCTTAACTACCGCCAGAATATTCTGAGGAGACTGAAACTGTACATACTGACTGAACCACTGGTGATAATCACTCAATCCGGTGACCGGGTCTACAGCATAGCTCCGCCCCTGAGATACGGATAAAACTTCACTATCCGCCATAAAGCATTGCACCAATAACGCATTGTGATGCTCCAGCGCTTCTACTTTTAAGCGATAATCAGTATTCACAGATTGCAATGAAAGACCATGCGGGGCAAACAATCTAGCCCGGGGAACTCGCTGGAAAAGTTCTGAAATATGGTGTTCGATAGCAGGATCCTGTTTAAGCAAGAGTTTTGCCTGAGAATTAAAATGAAGGATCGCACCTTCAGGGTCACATAAAAAAGCAACACCACGACTATGATAAAACAGCTCCTGACAACGCTTGATACTCTGCCGCCAGTGCCAAGCATGATATTTATTTTGACGGGTTTGTCTTCTTAAGATCTGTTGCTGCTGAACAAAAAACACCGGGAAAATCAACATCAGACAAAAGATAGTTCCAAACCAATATTGAAGCAGATATTGCTGAGAATATTGCCCCATTAACAGCGGTGAAGTAAAAAAGATAACGGGATAGGCAATGAGATTCACGCCCATGATCCAGTAAACCAACCGATGATATCCGACACAAATGCAGAGTAATGGTAAACATAGAATCACCGAAATCATAAGCTGAAAATAAGAGACCAGCGTATGAGTCCACAGAGTCGTGCCCAAAAGGACTAATAAGCTAAGGCTAATCAGAACAATAGACCAACGACGACGATTCCGACTCAAACAAACTACACCCCCACTCAGCGCCAATACAGAAATGAATGGATACGTCAGATCATTAAATTTGAGCAATTTAAAGACGTAACCAAGCGTAACGGAAGCAATTGCCCCCACTAAAAAGATCCGGAGCCATCCGTCACAGAGTCGGTCTGAATGTAAGGTGAAGATACGTTGCTTACAAAGCTGCAACATTCGTTGTACTGAATGGATCACGGCCATCCGCCAATCACACCTATGCAAAATCGAATCAGACTATCCTAATCATAGTGTTAATACTTATCAATTAAATTTATTGAAAACTTCCTCAATAGTACCTTTTATCTAGTTGATAATTCGAAATTAATTAGTACTTTTATGGTAAGGACTAGTCATGAAATATATAAAATATATTTTAATTGGGTGTTAGAAACACTCAATCCATCTATTTAGCTGTATCATGAATTTACATCTCAATCACAATTAATATCGGGTAAGGCATTTCAAACGAATATGATTACATTCTGTTCAAATCAAGATTGAATTTCAAAATAGAACTCGGTAGGATTTTTTTATCGGGACGACCCGAGCGATTGATCCAATCAGATCAATCAATATCATTCTGGACGGCCAGGTAACTCTCTCATAGCAACATCGCCAGATTACAGGAGCTACCATGAATACGTCCTCTTATCGCAACTTTCAGAATATTCCCGTGGTGGATATTTCTTTACTTTATTCCGATGATTTATCACACCGGCTTAAAGTTGCAGAGCAGATCAAAACGGCCGCAAGTCAGGTCGGTTTTCTTTACATTACCGGTCATCAAGTTCCGGCCTCAACAATAGACAACTTAAAACAGGCTGCTGAAACATTTTTCATGCAACCTCATGAATTAAAAATGCGTAGTTATATTGGCTACTCTTCAAACCATAGTGGCTACGTCCCTGAAGGAGAAGAGCGATTCTATTCCACAACGCCACAAACAACGCCTCCCGACCACAAAGAATCCTACGATATTAGTTTTGAACTTAACGATATGCGTTTTGCTCGGCCAATGCTGGGCAAAAACCAATGGCCCGAATTAGTAGGGTTTCGAGAAGCGGTGAGCGATTATTATCAGCAAGCGTTTCAGCTGGGCCAGTTATTGTTTCGTGGTTTTGCTCTCGCGCTGGGTCTACCGGAATCTACGTTTGTCGAGCAAGCCCAAATGCCCCCCAGCCAGTTACGAATGGTGCACTACCCTTATTCCCAAGCTCGACAGGCTCAAGAAGGTATCGGTGCGCATACGGATTATGAGTGTTTCACACTTTTATTACCGACTGCCGATGGCCTGGAGGTCTTAAATGGACAGGGACAATGGATCGATGCACCATTTCGTCCGGACTGCTTTGTTGTCAATATCGGTGACATGCTCGAGGTGCTCTCTAATGGCCGGTTTATCGCGACGTCGCACCGGGTTAGAAAAGTACAGCAGGAGCGCTACTCCTTTCCATTATTTTGCAGTTTAGATTATGACACCTGTGTTGAACCGATTCTGCCTCCGTTACCCGGTAATAAGGCTGATCAATATGGCCCCATTATCTGTGGCGATCATCTTTACTCCCAAACGATTCACACGTTTCAATACCTGCAAAAACGCCTGCAAGACGGTGATATCACACTGCCTCAGAGTGCAAAACCTATCGCAACGTTTGGGCAGTTTAAAAATGTCCAGACCAATATCCACCCAGCGGAAGATCCATCATGAATTTATGCGCACTAGCACAAACCACTCATCTTTCTTCTCCGTCATCGCTTCCGCTCTGGATGCTCGGGGCATTTCGCCGGCGTAGTATCAGTTTTGCAGACGGTGTAACCGATACGGACACTCGGGTCTTCTGGCTGCAAAGCCGCAATCTCACGATTGATCTGCGATTGCCGAAACCAGAAGAGCAACACGCTCAGGCTCCTCTCGCCGACACGCTCAATCTGGAAGGCTGGTATGCACAGACAATTTGGCAAGATGAGCAGCTCAGTTGGCAAAACGGCTGTAGCTATCAATTGCATGACCGTTGGCCCGAACCGGCCCAACTCAAACGGATCGGCAACTGTATGGTCGAATTTGCGCCCAGTGGGGCCTATGTCGAAGATTGGCGACTCCTGACACTGCAACCGGGCCCACTTATTGGTCTGGAATTAGTCAGTGAAACCGATCTTGAGTCAGGCCAGACACGCCAACGAAAAGGGGCGCTCATCATGAATGGCCAACATGTCGGAATCGTGATTGGCAGAGATGATCCAGATCGAGAACAGGCATTATGCTCTCAGGGAGAGACCTTAAGCCATCACTACCACCAGCTAACAGAAACGACCGAACAAACGTGGTTGCTTGATTTTGAGACCCATATTGCGCTTCGCCAGCCGGACGGCCAATTTCAAATAGAGCAGAGTCTGGACGTTGCTCGCTATGGAACCTATCTTGATCTGGAAGGATTTGCCCTTGCCTCTCAGGCCAATTTTCTCACGCAACAACTCATTCATCATGGTCGACGTATCCAGCGGCTATGGCGAGTGGATTGTTTAGAGTCGGCGTTTCCCTATCAAGCGGCGACTCCCATGTCATCCGAAGCCGCCCGAAATTGGCGAAAGCAAGAACAAGCCACACTGGATCGCTATACCCGAATGATCACCGAGTAACATGGGTATTTCGTAAAAATAGAGATTTCATGATGTAGCCACTAGGGGCTGTCGGAGTGTTTCTCAGGTAGCGGATGAATCGGTGGAATAATGTAGGAATTTAGCAACAATTGACCATATAAAACGCCTTTGAGGGTAATCATTTTATCGGCAATCATATTGAGCTTATCCGCCGGCCCCTGTACCAATATCACCGAAAGCGTATTGGTATGGGTCAGATTGATATTCAAACTGGAGATCACTTCATCAATAAATTGGTATTGCAGATCATGGAGCTTTTTATGAAGTCCCGGTGTGGCATGGTTATACACCAGATTGACCGTACCGGTCATCACATCACTTCCCTGCTGCGCTTTATGCTGATTAAGCTGAAGGCTGATCATGTCACAAATCGCCTGAGAACGACTTTCAAACCCACGCTCATCGACCATGCGATCCAATCCAGCCAGAAGCGCTTCAGGTATTGAAACACTAATGCGACTCAGCTTGTCTTTACTCATGCAGGTTTTCTCTCCTTAAATCAGCGTGATCAAGCACCCTCGCCAACGGCTCTGATAGACTCAGAGCCGCATCGTCTTTTACTTAAAACAAGTGACTATAACGTTCAATTTCCCAGGCACTGATACTCAGATGGTATTCATTCCATTCCTGTTGCTTATAACGAATAAACTCATCTTTGAGCTCTTTGCCCAGAACCTGTTCAATGAATGGATCATCCGCAAAGGCCTGAATGGCTTCCTGCAAGGTTCTTGGTAAAAAGCCAATCCCCAATGCTTCACGTTGCTGTTCGGTCATTTCATACAAGTTGGCTTCCTGAGGTTTGCCGGGATCGATCCCTTCACGAATACCCTCCAACCCCGCGGCAAGCGCCAGTGCAGCAGCCAGATAAGGGTTAACCGCACCATCGGCATTGCGGGATTCACAACGTCCTCCGCCCATCGGAACGCGTACCGAATTAGTCCGATTATTTGAGCCATAAGAGTTAAATACCGGAGCCCAGGTAAAGTACGGCATATCCCCCTGACGAACCAGACGTTTATAAGAATTCACCGTCGGCGCGAATACTGCACATAAGGCCGGGCCATGTTTCAAGATCCCTCCGATAAACTGGTAGCCCAGTTTCGTTAATCCCAATCCATAAGGATCCGCGTCCCGATCAGCCTTAAACAGGTTCTCACCCGAAGCCAAATCGTATAAAGACATATTAAAGTGCGCCCCATTCCCGGTCTTATTGGCAAACGGTTTTGGCATAAACGTTGCCAACAACCCGGCTTCTTTGGCATAAGCTTTGGCCATTAATTTAAGGAATGTGAAACGATCACACATCGTCAATGCATCAGCGTAATCAAAATCGAATTCAAACTGACCATTCGCATCTTCATGATCAAAGGAATACAGTCCCCATCCCAAGTCTTGAATACTGCTGGCCATCCGATCCACCCAGTTAAAATGACTCAGAAACGCCTGTGTGTCATAACAAGGCTTTTTCAGTTTGTCGTCTGGATCGACGGTACTTAATGTCCCATCGTCATTCTTTTTTAGCAGGAACACTTCCGCTTCAATACCGAGGTTCATGCCAAGCCCCATCGCTTTAGCCTGTTCCAGTACCTTCTTTAGAAGAACCCGTGTATTAAGTGCATAAGGTTCGCCATACAAGGTGTTATCTGCTGGCATCCAGGCAATTTCAGGTTGCCAGGGCAACTGAATTATCTGGTTTAGATCAGGCACCGAGGCAATTTCATCGTCATTCGGGGCTTGCCCCAAACCATCCAATGCATAGCCGGTATACAGTTCAGAGCCATGAGCCATCGCGTGAAGATGATCAAGCGGGACGATTTTCCCTTTCGGGATCCCGTGAATATCCACATAAGTCCCCATGCAATATTTCACGCCTTTTTCACCCAGATCTGTTTGGATTGCGGTGATTTCTGCATCGGTTTTGGTCTCAATCATGTCATTTTCCTTTTTCCAATGATATTGACCCGGCTGAGCCGTTAGGGCGGCTAGCCGAAAATTTCATCGAGCGCAGATGCATAAGGCATCTTTACCCATATTTTCGCCGGGAAGTGAATGGGTGCTGCACTAAAAGCGGCCGCTATGCGCCGTGCTCACCAGAGCGCACCCGCTGGTGATAACTCTGTGCTAACGGAGCTTCCTCCTGACTGGCTTTCATTAAAATCTCAGTCAAATCATCCAGCATCCACTGATAGAGCTCTCGGCCCTTCGCGGTTGTGGCACGCGATGGAAAACCGGTGACACCATTTTGACTGGTTCGATTGACGGGATGACTGAAGATACAATCTTGGGTCCGGTCTGGATCATCGGCACTCGCTCGTTTATCTTCGCGTACCAGTTCCGGATGCAACGCCATCATCAACGCGGTTTCAGCATCATTGGCATGCCAATCATCGGCATCGCTGAAATGAGCGTATTTCACTCGCGGCGTTAATTGCGCAGTATGCAAAAGGGCAACCATAAAGCCATCGTGTCGGGCCCGCAGTATTTCTAAAGCGCACCGTAGCGGAGCTTCATTGGTGACATGACCATTGACCAAAATCAGTCGCCGAATCCCCGCCGATTGCACCCAATCGCCGAGATCAGAGATCACATCAATCAGCGTTTTGGGATTGAGAGCCAGCGTTCCGGGCCAGCGTTTGGAATGCCCGATCGAACAGCCATAAGGTAACGTCGGTAACAATATAACCGGCGTTTGGCGGGCGGCATCAGAGCATAACGTATGCGCAATGGCCGTATCCATTCCGCATCCCATATGGGGCCCATGTTGTTCAGTTGCCCCGATAGGAAGCAGCGCAGTATCTATGCCTGCTTGCACCGCCTCGGCAACTTCTTCCCAGGTCATGTGATGTAAATCGTACATTACAAAATACTCCCGACATCCGAAGCGATATTCACCATATTGACCAGATTCAGATGTTCCTCTTCATCTTGCCCGGGAGGATGGATCAACCGTTCAATATGCAGCTTCGTGGCTAAAAATTCATCCGATAGAGCTTGTTCTGGATGTCGGGGCTGAGGCACCGGCACTTCAATCAACTCTTCAACTTCTCCGGGGTTGGCCTTTAACACCAACACCCGATCCGCTAAATAAACCGCTTCATCTAAGTCGTGCGTGATGAAAAACACGGTAACATCGATGTTTTTCCAGATTTCCATCAGATAAGCCTGCATTCTAGCCCGAGTTTGCGCATCTAAAGCCCCAAACGGTTCATCCATGAGTAGGATCTTAGGTTGATTCGCCAAAGCCCGAGCAATCGCGACCCGTTGTTTCATTCCCCCGGAGAGCTGATCCGGATAATGATTTTCAAATTTACCCAAGCCAATTAATTCCGCCCATTGACGCGCTTCGGCTTCGGCCGTGAATTTACTCTGGCCGCTCTCAATCAGTCCAAACATGATGTTCTGTTTGACCGTGAGCCACGGGAATAAGGTATAAGCCTGAAACACCATGCCCCGCTCCGGACCCGGTTTCGAAACCGGCTTTCCGTCCAAAAGCACTTCGCCGGAAGTCGCCGATTCCAATCCGGCCAGAATGCGGATCAAGGTCGACTTACCACAGCCAGATGGCCCAATCACACACACGAATTCACGTTTGTAAACCTTGAGATCAATCTGATTTAACGCGGTGATGAGTTGACCATCATGGGTCTGAAACTGTTTGGTCAGCCCTTTTACTTCTAATGTCACCGGACGTTGTTTTAAGCGATCAAAGCGATCTTTGACCGCTTCACTCTGACGCCGGTAATCCAGTTGCTCGCTCATCAGGATCTCCTATTGGACTTTTTTCCACGGGAACAAACGGCGCCCTATCCGGGCCAAAATCAGGTCGGTCGTCAGACCCAGAATGCCAATCATAATGATGGCCGCAAACACGTTATCAAAGTTCTTGTATCGCGCTTGTTGCGTAATAAACCAAGTGATACCGGAACTAGTGCCAATCAACTCAGCGACAATCAAATAGGTCCATGCCCAGCCCAGTAAAATTCGGGTGTCACGATACAGATCCGGTAAAATTCCCGGGATCACAATCCGAAACAAGAGCGAGCGAGGTGTAGTGCCTAAGGTCTGCCCGGCTTCTAACAGTGCCGGGTCCAGTTTGCGAGTGGTATTGGCGACCACTAGGACCTGTTGAAAAAAAGTACCGATAAAAATAATGGCAATTTTCGGTGCCTGATAGATGCCTAGAATCGCCACCGCCAAAGCCCCAAACGCAGGCGCGGGCAAATAACGAAAAAACTCGATAAACGGTTCAAATAGCCGGGAGAAAAAATCGTAGGTCCCCGCTAAAATGCCAAGGGGGATCCCAATGACCGACGACAGAACAAACCCCCAGAAGATCACCTGCAAACTACTCCACAGGCTTTCATGGAGCCATTTTTCACTCCGACGTACAGGTTCGGTGGTAAACGCCGTATAAAATGCCCGAGCGACTTGATGGGGAGCCGGAAGATAAACCGGATTAGCGGGACGTCCTTCCGGCAAAGCCTTCCCGGCTTTTTTTGCCTTTAACGACTCTAATTGAAAGACTTTTTTATCGACCAGCATATTCGGACGAAAATAACTCACGGAGCCGGGAGATGAGATCTTAACCTCAGGATGCCAAATAAAAGGCACATAGCTCACGAGGCACCAGATGCCTATCGGCAATGCAAAACTTAACAGCGATACCAGCAGCCTTACCCGGTGAGGCATAGGTCTGTTGACCACAAAAATCGACATAAATTAGGTCCTACACAGTTTTTGCAGATACTCCCTCATGGCCAATCATGCCAAGGCAACCGCCATGAGGAAACGAGCGAAAGGTGGCCACGAAAGACCACCTCTGTGCTTATTTCACAGCTTTCATTAAACTCATATCGATATATGAATCGATGGGCTGCGGCTTCGCATAGACCTTGTTGGCTACGTTAAAGTCATCTGAGATTTGACTGGAGCCGTAAATGGATGAGAATCCTTTGGCTTTTTTCGCGTATTTCAGCGCTTCTTGAATATTCATGATATGGGTTCCGGCAAGAAAGCTCTTATACGCTTTAGGGCTGAGACCCACCCGGGCCGCCATAATCGAAATCGCGTCATCTCGCGTGGCCGGATCGTTCAGGTAAGCCACTGCCATATCCCATACTTTCAGCACTTTGGCCCATTCTTCACGGTGTTGAGCAAGGCTGGTCGGGGATACGGCCAGAACATCATAAATGAGCCCCGGTTCATCCGCTGAGGTGAAAATAGGCGATGATCCGGGAACCAAACTGAGCGCCTGACCGGAACTGGGCTGCCATGCCCCGATGGCATCAACCTGACCGGATGCGAGTACCTGAGGGGTTTCATTGGTTGGAACATTCACTAGTTCCACATCTTTTTCGCTCATGCCATTTTTTTCTAATGCCTTGAGCAGTAACAGGTGATCCACAAAACCAATTTCAACCCCTACTTTTTTACCTTTTAAATCTTTAATGGAGGTAATGCCCGGAGCACCCACTACCATATCGTTGCCATCGGAATAATCGTTAATGAGGATCATCACGTTTTGAGCGCCGGTCGCTCCTGTCACCAACGCGTCGCCATTGGTTACTGAGACGGCATCCAATTGGCCACTGGCGAATGCATCCAGACTCGCGACATAGTCAAACCATTCAAAATCAACATCGACGCCCACTTTTTTAAACATGTTTTTTTCGATGGCGATTTCCCATGTCACCCATCCGGGCCAGTCGCTGTATCCAATTTTAAGGGGTTCGGAAACGGCGGCCGTCGTGAACATTAAACTCGCTATTGCTAGTAATAAGGTACTCACCAAACGCTTCATCATTAGATTCTCCATAAATGTATCCAATGTACAGAAAGAGGTATTACGAATCTTCCATTTCGTAATACCAAATAAAGCAATGGATATGCCACTGTATAAAGATCAGACAAAGTGATGATGTATTCTTCACTCGTGTTGCTTAGAAGTGTACGGCGGGATGAACAGAAAAAGTTTTTACTTATCAATAAGTAATTTTCAGGAAAATATAAAATTAAGAACAAACCAAATCAGTAACTTTTTATTTAAAACAAATAAACAAAAAACAAACAACTGCAACATTAAGTGACTTCAGCCTACACCGTGCCCCTTTTTGCTCATTATGTGTGCATAGATGCCCTGAAGGATCGCATAAAATGTGATCCAATTAACAATTAACGCTGGCCGAATCATAACTATTATTGATGGACGGTTGACCCTTCCTGATTGTTTTTATAACCCGCCGCTAAGGCTTGAGGATAGTGCCGATGCACGACAATATCCGTAGCGGTACTATTGAGATGTTCCATTTCAACGGCCGCTGGATACATCAATGGCGATCCGGCCACAGGCAACGCGACATCCGTATATTGCTGTAACTGCCGCAAAATATCATCGGCAGCGGTCAATGCTGAAGAGAACTTCACGATTTCACTACGCGCATAGCGCTCGCCTACAAAACTAGCGCCACTCACCCGTTGCTGCAAATCACTCCCAGGAATTTGCTGGGCGCCCGATAACGGCCGAGCCGTTAATACCGCCCCTTCAAAAGAGGGAATAAACGCAGCAATATGCTCAATAGCGGCTCTCGTACGCTGCTCAATAAGAGCCTGAGGCCATCGTCCTTCCGCTAACGCTGCTAACTGTTCAGGTAATCGGGGCTGAGCACTATTGGGCGAACTCTGAGCGATGCCTTGCTCAAATAAGGTAATTCCGGGAGCCATCCCATGTAACTGAAACACCCCCTCCCCATAAGGAGTGAGCTGCGCCATACCCTGTTTAGTGCCCCGCTGTCCATGAATCACGATTTCCGGCCACAGGCCCTGAGCTTGTGGCCAATGCACTAAATAGGCCGCTTTAAATTCCACCAGTCGCTGCTTCGAAGCACCGACTAAGTCATCAATTTCGCCACTACGATAACCGGCGGCATTAATGACGTAATCCACTTTTAAAGCATGCGCTTGTTGCTGCTGTTGATATGTGATCTGCCAGCAATCATCCTGTTGCCGAAGCCGTTTAACAGCACTGTTTAAATGGACTGACAGCGAGGGCAAGCGCTCGGCGGCCAGTGTCACCATCGCCGCCACTCGAAACAAACTCATGCCATATTCTTGCACTAATAGCACCGGATATTTCAACTGGTCCAAGTCCAGTTGCTGCGCCGCATTGACCAGCCAATCCTCCGCTGAACTCGCCGTAACCGGTACGGCACGTTGCGCAATCTGCTCTAGTTGTTCCCGCGAGAACAACCGATAATAATCCTCACTTGCGCCCAAAACCTGATTCGCATGATCCTGTTCAATGAGCTGCTGATAACGGTGTCGCAATAGTTTAAGGCGCGGTAATATCTCATCAACCTGCCCTTGGTCTCGCTTCGGAACGGCAATCAGGGTGGGTCTGGGGCGCATCGCCATGGGGAAGCTACGCGCAGTTTGAATCGACTGCTCCAGTAATGTTAGGCATTGTTGATCCGATAATTCACGATACAGGCAGCCACCGGCATGCAAATGGCAAAACGGGGGACCATTGACCAGTTCCGGACCCTGTTCAAATAAATGAACCGACACTCCGGATTCAGCCAAACGCAACGCCGCAATACTTCCCGCAGCACCGCCACCGATAATAGCAACCTGAAAAGATGAATGGGACATCAATAACGCCTTACTTGCTCAACAGTTCGTTCTATTTTACTGGGCTGTGATACAAAATAAACCCGACAAAAAATATGTGATTTATCACTCGCTATATACACTTTAGTAGAGGCTGAAATCACTTTTATTTTGAATAAATAACGTTAGCATGTTCAAATAGTTACGTTAGTGACAGAGATTGCACACGGGAACGTGCAACCGTAACCACCGTTGCCGCTTATTAATGGAGTCTTTATGAAGTTTCTGGCTAATTTGTTCGATCGGTTATTATTCATTGCTGTCTTTTTAATCGCAATGCAACTTCCTCATTTTATTGATCTTTATCAGCAGAGGTTAGAAGGATTTGCCCAAGCTACTCAGCAACAGCTCGATCAATTTCAACAAATGGCCCAGCAGCAACAACAGCCATCCTTAGACCTATTTATCGAACAGATGCTCGCCAGCGATGATGCTGCGGCCCGACAAACCGGTCAACTGATCGAGCAGACAAATCAACAAAACACTCAGCTACAGAAGGCGGTTGTAGCCCTGGATTCATCCAATTTGTTCGCTCAGGTTTGGGCGGTCATCCGTTATCTTAAACCCGATCTGATTTCGGCAACCTTAAAACAATACCACTCAGCCATTACTCTCACACTCCCAGCATTGAGCTGTGGGCTGATTGCAGCTGTGATCGTTTCACTACTTAAATGGCTCCTCTTCTCTGGATTTCGTCGTCGCCGCCATTCATTTCGTCCCGGACCGAATCCGCTCCGATAACCCGAATGATAGGATAGATTTTCGATAGCGCTTTTTCCCGATGGGCTGTTGAGCTTTTATAATTATTTTACCCCCTGACAAGTCAGCCATCCATTGTGCCGAAAAGGATCTGAATATGAATCCAAACTCTGATAAGCTGACGCCCCGGGTATGGCTGCATGGATAAGTTTTCCAGATATGAAATTTCATCAAGCACTTGTTTCGCTTTATCTCTGGTTCATCACCGCACTCTTTGTGAGTTTTTCAGCATCCGCTCTCGCGGATGTGAAAACGAGTGCTTTAAGCTTTAACGACCTACAATTTTCGGATTGTCCCAGTTCAGCCATCGAACTGTTGCTATGGGATGCGCCTACCGTCAATGATGCCGATAGACCAACATTCAGACAACATATCCGTCAAGCGGACATGATCCTAATACCATCGCTTGCTCCCAAGGCACTAGCGCAGCAAAATGCTCGCCTGACACAATTACTGGGAAGTGACTGGCAACATCAGGCAAGTCGTGCAGAACAGGGGCAGCAAAGCCTGCTGTGGTGGAACAAAAAACGATTTCATCATCTGGGTGATTTTCAACAAGACGTAGGATCGACGCAAAAAATCTGGGTCATTTTAGGTCAGCTAAACGGACTATCTCTGGCGCTGTTCAGTAATATTGCGCCCCAACCTTATACATCAACACTCTCCAAGCAACCGCTGTTAAATCAGCGCCAGCAGGCCATTTTTAGTGGCATATTACCTTCTGGAGTCCCATTACCCGCTCAGTATCAGATCCAGCAACGACATCAGCAACATGTTCTGGCGACCCGTGGCGTAACTGTATGTGATAGTGCTCAAGGCGCTCATTATCGTTGGATCAAATTAGCCAATGAATAATAGCTGATCTTCGACAAATGCATATGGCACGACATGCAAGAAGCGAGATACACGATCAAGTGGCGATTTTAGATTTCACTCCGGAATAAAATCTCGTATATTGCGGGATTCTTCTTTATTTTGTTCATCTGTCAAGCCAAGGACGTGCCGTTGTCATGCTATTCAATATCGTAGTTATTCTGGCCCCTTTATTTTTAGGATATCTCTTTCATATTCGCTCGCTATTCTGGCTAAAAAAAATCAATGTAGCCTTGAGCGCAATGGTTTATATCATCCTGTTACTGATGGGGTACAACTTGGCATTTATCGATAACTTAGCCGATAATTTAACCCATTTAGCGACCATCACACTGGTCTTTATCGGATTACTTGGGATCTTTAATCTGGCTGCATTTTGGTTATGCCGCCGCTGGCTGAAAATTCCAACCGATATTCCAAACCAACAGAGGAGCCGTTTTTCACCGGCATTATTAAAAGATTCATTCAAATTGGTCGGGCTAGTTTTACTTGGCTTGGGGCTAGGTGTCTGGGGCGGATGGCATTTTGCCTATCAGGATAAACTCAGTGATCAGGCTCTGATGTTATTACTGTTTCTCATTGGGCTGCAATTGCGGGCTAGCAATCTGTCGCTGCGACAGATATTACTCGATTATCGGGGAATATTGATTGCTCTGGTGGTCTTTTTAAGTGGACTTCCGGCTGCATGGTGTGCGGCTCAAATTCTGGATATTCCAACGCCACTGGCTCTGGCACTCAGTAGTGGTTTTGGCTGGTATTCCCTATCAGGGATCCTGATCAGCGGTCAGGTCAACGCGCTCATGGGCAGTAGCGCCTTCTTTATTGATCTGCTCCGGGAAATGCTGGCTTTATTTTTGATCCCACTGCTCATGCCCAAAGCAGCCACCGGGGCCATCGGTTTCAGTGGTGCCACAGCAATGGACTTTACACTGCCGGTCATTGCCAAAAATGGCGGGCAGCGTTGTGTGCCAATTGCGATTGTGAGTGGCTTTCTACTTTCACTGGCCTGCCCGGCGCTGATCGCTATCTGGTTGTCACTCTATCACTAATCCAAACTATTATTGTTGGTCGTAGTGATCGAGCCACTGTTGCAGTGCTGTGATATCCGTATCTCGCGCATCTTTCAGCAGATTAAACCAGCGATTTAGATTTTCTCGCCATGCCGGAAGCTCGGGGCTTTGCATCTGATTGGCTAGTTGTTGCATGCGCGCCAATCCAACCGATCCGGCAGCCCCTTTAATTTTATGGGCTTCACTGACAATCCCATCGTCATCCTGGGCCATTAAATTGGATGCCAAAATCCCAATATATTCATCAATCGTCTGTTCAAACAAATTAATATTTTGACGGAATCCTTTGGTCCCAATAACCCCACAAAACTCATTTAAAAAAGTTTCATTTAATATTCCGTCTTCTGAGATCAATGGTAACTCCGCTTCGGATTCGTTCTCCGTTACGGGCACCACATTAAAAAGCTGGTTAAAGACCCGATTTACCGCCGTTAATGACAACGGTTTGCGGATTACATCCACGATCCCATGCTTTTGGTAATCCGCTTTACTATTGACGACATTTGCCGTTAAGGCCACCATGGGCGGCAGTTGATCCTTGAACTGAAACTGCAATTGATCCGCTAATTCTAATCCCGTCATATCCGGCAGCTGAATATCCAACAGGAGCACATCAAAATCATCATTCTCAGCCACCAACTGCAAGGCTTCCTGACCAGTTCGAGCCACTTTAATTTCATGCCCTTGATTTTCCAATAAGGTGGTCGCGACCTGAATATTCAATTCCACATCTTCAACCAACAACAGATGCAGCGGAGGCAGTTCATCTTCATCTTCAATCGGCTCATCACCCTGACAAATCGTCACGGGCAGTCGCAATGTAAAACAAGTTCCTTGTCCAACCTCACTACGAACTGATAACGTTCCTCCCAACGCCTGCACAAACTGCTGAGAAACCGCCAATCCAATCCCGGTTCCCGTTGCCTGTTTACTATTTTCCACCTGATAATACATGGCAAAAATTTTATCCAGTTCTGCTTGCGCGATACCAATCCCCGTATCTTCAACTTCAAACACCAGCACACAATGCTCTTGCTGCCACTGTTCGACCGAAAAGCGGATCTGTACCTGTCCCTGTTCCGTGAACTTGGCGGCATTACTGGTCAAATTCCATAAAATTTGCCGAAGCCGGGTAGCATCGGTATCGACCCACTGCGGGATCTGCTCCGAGCAGTGCATTGAAAACTCAAGATTGCGCGACTGGAGTTGTAATACGGACAAGTGTTCAATGTCACTAAGAAAAGTCGGTAACTCCATCGGTGCTTTCGTGACGGTAAACCGTCGCCGGTCTAATTTATCCAGATCGATAATATCGTTAAAAATATTTCCCAGAGTTACGGCACTGATATAAATAGTCTGTAATTTCTGACGCTGATCGGCATTGAGTGGACTATCCAACAAAATTTGACTCAATCCAACCACCCCGTTTAATGGGGTCCGCAATTCATGACTCAACGTCGAAATAAATTCTGTTTTTTCACGGCTGGCCTGCTCTAACTCTTCCTGATAATGCTTGCGTTCGGTGGTATCTCGGCCAAAGCCCAGCAATCCCAACCGCTTGCCATCACTATCATAAAAAGGAACCTTGTGGAGCTCAAAATAAGCTTTGCGTCCATCAGGATACGTGAGCCACTGCGCATAGGTCATCCCGTGATCCGTTCTGAATACTTCTTGGTCAGTTTCTATCTCCAGCTTGGCCACATCTTCTGGATAAATTTCAACCGGCGTCAACCCGATCATTTCCGATTCACTTAATCCAGTCAGCTTAGCAACCGCCCGGTTACAACCAGAAAACACACTGTTTTCGCTCCGATAAAACACCAGATCCGGAGACGTATCGATAAAACTTCGCAGCAAAGAGCTTCGCTCTTCAAGTTCATTCTGAGCTTTCTGTCGATGCCGAACTTCCTGACGCAGCTCCTGCATGGTCTGCTGCAGTGCTTCTTCCGCTTTCGTCCGTTCACCGATCTCTGTATTCAACAGTTCAATATTTTCTTTTAGCTTTTGATTGAGCTGTAGATCTCGGGCTCGCATTTTTTCCAATTTACGGATCATTCGGGTCAAACGCTGTCTGGATTCTTCCAGTTGATCCACCACCACACTCATAAAAAATACCGCCCAAGGTGTGATGATGAGGCCAAAGAACACCGAACGGATCACATCCACTTGCGAAACGGTCCCCGTCAGCATAAAGGTAAAAATCATCTGGATCGCCAAGGCAACGACGACAATCAAACTGGCAAGGCTTAACGTGAATTTAAACAACCCCAACCGGGATAGCAGATGGACATAATAATGGGCGAGATTTCGAAGCGGCTTGACGATTAAATTGTCATCCATACCAAACTATCCATGAATCAAAAGGTGAGAATAAAACCATGTAGTAACATAACATCGTCATTATGCCAGTAAAAGACTCAGGACCCAAAGCTCTTCGCCGAACCGCCGTCAAAGATCCTGAAAACGACTATTCTCAAAAATCTCCGATCCCGCTAACACTTTGAGTTCGGCTGAAACATAGCAATCCCGATGACAGCGTTTGGCCCGATATAAATTAATATCGGCCGCCCGAATCAGATCACCATAATCGCTCCCTTCGGTCGGGATCGCACAAGTGACACCAATACTGATGGTTAAATATGGTCGCACATTAGAAAACTGATGGGGAATATTCAACGTTCGGACATTATCTAAGAGCTGCTGAGCGACCGTCCCAGCCCCTTCGATATGGGTATTGGGCATTAAAACCG
Source organism: Celerinatantimonas marina (assembly GCF_046054165.1). Lineage (NCBI taxonomy): Bacteria > Pseudomonadati > Pseudomonadota > Gammaproteobacteria > Celerinatantimonadaceae > Celerinatantimonas > Celerinatantimonas marina. The sequence continues at coordinate 86,475 of NZ_JBFNXK010000010.1, forward strand.
CAAATTCCTCTCCTCCGTACCGAGCCACCAGATCGCCGCCTCGCCTCGCGGTTTGTTTGATCACTTTAGCCACCTGCGACAAAGCCTCATCCCCTTTCTGATGACCGTAATTATCGTTATATTGTTTGAAGCTATCGATATCCACTAAGATCAAAGCCAGCTCTTTGCGTTCCCGGGTATGTGTGGCCCATAACTGCGAGAGCCGTTCGTCGAAACTACGTCGATTGGCTACATCCGTTAAACCGTCCATAAAGCTCATCTCTTCAAGCTGCATAATGGCATCGGCTAACTGTTGCTGTGTCTGTTTACGTTCAGTGACATCCCGGGCGACCAGAATCACGCCACGTTCACCGCTGCTTTCATCTCGATAAGGCGCTTTGCGCATCTCATACCAAACCTGAGTCATATCGGATAAAAAGACCAGTTCATCGTAACTAATCGGTTTTCCGGTACTCATAATCTCACTATTTTGCTGCAGATGTTGTTGCGCTTGTTCTTCCGGCAGCACATCGCGCACATTTTGTCCCAAAAGCTGCTTTTGCGTCAGTCCGAACATGGCTGCAAACGGTTCGTTACCTCCAGTAAAAGCCCCTTGATCATCAAAAAATCCAATGGGATCCGGAGTCGCATTAAACACCGAGCGGATTAAATTATTCTGTTTTTCTAACTGCCGTTCCGTCGACACTCGCTGTTGATTTTCTTGTTCTAATTTTTGATTAAGCTGATGCCAGTTCGTCACATCCGTGGAAATATTCATCACCCCAACAGGTTTAATATTGCAATCGAGTAATGGATAACTGTGGCTTTCCAACAAATGCCGCCGTCCGTCACTCATCACAATCCATTCCTGTGATTGCTGGTTTTCACCAGAGAGAACTTTCTCCGTTTGCTGGTAATCCTGCTGCAATTCCTGACGGGTAAAAATATCTGAGAGTGATTTTCCCACGACATCTTTGGCAATCAATCCATGAAATTGAGCCCAGGCCTGATTACATCCTAACAAGCGCCCATGAATATCTTTGAAATACACAAAATTGGGTAACGAGTTAAACGCATTGGTCAAATGCTGTAATCGGTTTTCGGTTTGCTGTAATTGACCAAGCCAATCACTCATTTCAAAGGCACTAATAAACCAGACCTTATGCCCACCAAAACGTCCCTGACAGGCATACACTCTAAATTGTTTAGATTCAGCACTTCCGGGTAAGGTCCATAAGACACCACTTTCCGGATCGGCATGCTTGGATAATAGCGACGATAAATGAAGCCCCGTTTCCCGGGGAACAAACTGCCAAAATAGGCCATTCCGAACAATCGGCAGTAATTCCGAAGCATAAGGGTTGGCAAATAGAATTTGTTTATCTTTCACCGAATAGATAAACATGGCACTGACACAGTGCTGCATAAATGCCTGTAAGGCAATAGCGGAAGAATGGCGAACATACTCCACAGCGATCCATGCCAAAATGATACAGATAACGAGGCAAAGCAGTAACCATTTATAGGGGAAAACCAAAGATACAAGCTGATCCATCTCATTACATCCTGTCGATGTGACTGCTCACTTAGTGCATCCAAACCATCGGCAGTAATGTCTACTCACCGCAGCATAAAATCAGGCTGCCAATGCCATATTCAGCATTAATGAACGATCTACCGACGTCTAAGAGATCCTTGTCTATTTTCCATACTCAGCGTCAATTGTGAATAGCCATTTTGACTGAAAAAGTATTCATACTTTAACTGGAAAAACAGCGGCTTCCCTGACTTCCGGTTAATGATAAATACTTAGCTATTGCGGTCAGGGGAGGAAAATGCAACTGACACCAGTCCGGAGCCAGTAATGTCGGTGGACGAGCGGTCGCGCTCACCCGGTGGAACACCACCTCATATGGTGTCCTTTGGATTAAATCACACGCGGCGACAACATATTCAGCCTGAGTCATGACAGGTAATCGTCCGGCCTTCCACGCTTTGGCCAGTGTACTTCCCTGCACCACATGCAACGGGTGTAATTTTAAACCTTCGACACCACAATCGATCACCCGGGATAAAGTTTGCCGATACGCCTCCTGATGCTCACCAGGCAATCCCAGAATTAAATGAGTACACACTTTGATCCCAAAACGATGAGCCCGGAGTACCGCGTCCTGATAACAGCGAAAATCATGTCCCCGGTTAATCCGTTTCAGAGTCCGATCATGCGCACTCTGTAATCCGAGTTCCAACCAAACCTCTTTCCCCTGCATCTGATAATCACTCAGCAGCGCCAAAATCTCATCACTGACACAATCGGGCCGGGTTCCGACACATAAGCCAACGACATCCGGCTGAGCTAACGCCTGATGATACAATGCCTTAAGCTGCTGAAACTCGCCATAAGTACTGGTATAGGCCTGAAAATAAGCCAAATAACGAATATGCTGATGTTTCAGTTCGGCCTTACGCTGTTGCAACTGTTCCTGAATCGATGCCGATGGTGCCCGATCGACAAATGAATCTACATTACAAAATGTACAACCGCCCTTTCCTAACGTGCCATCCCGATTCGGACAGGTAAAGGCCCCATCAATAGTCAACTTACGGACTCGACCGCCAAAACGCGATTTAAGTTCACTACTGAGCATATGCACATAATGGTCAAGCTGCACAACGTTCTCTCTTTTCAATGATGACAAACAAGGCGATTATAAGAAATAGATCCCCCTTCAGTGCCAGATTGGATCAAAATCTCTTAGGGTCTATTGCAAACAATTAAAAAATTTAGAAATAAAAAGTTTTAAAACATAGCTCACTAGAAAATCTTTTAATTCACCTTGATTTCTTCTGTATTTCAAATCATGACTAGTGAAATATTTACATCATATCTTACTTATGGAAGATTCCCCCCCGTTTAGCAATTGACCTTGGTTGCGAATCCCGCTAACTTGATAGGTTCCGTCGGTGGATCGAATATGAGACCATTGACGACAACCCATAATAACAACATAAGAACCACCTCCCCAATCACAACAAAACGACCATCAAAGGGAAGTGCAAGGAGAAGTGTCATGTCAGTCTATGACCCGACCCTAGAAAAAGATAACTGTGGATTTGGACTAATCGCTCAGATGGAAGGCGAAGCCAGTCACAAACTGGTACGAGTGGCAATCTCTGCACTCACACGTATGCAACACCGTGGCGGTATCTCAGCTGATGGAAAAACCGGTGATGGCTGCGGATTATTAATGCAAAAACCAGATGTCTTTTTCCGGGCGATCGCTGAAGAAAAAAATTGGTCTTTGGGCCGCAAATATGCCGTTGGTATGCTGTTTTTGAGTACCGACCCAATCCGGGCCGAACAGTCCCGGCAATTGATGCGTAAAGAATTAGAGCAAGAAACCTTAACCGTTTTAGGATGGCGAGAAGTTCCAATCGAGGATAGCGTTCTCGGGGATCTGGCTAAACAAAACCGTCCTCAAATTGAGCAGATTTTTATTAACGCCCCAGCCGGCTGGGTCGCTAAAGATATCGAACGTCGTTTGTATATCGCACGTCGTCGCATTGAAAAACAGCTCACGGATGATAAAGAATTTTATATCGCATCACTCTCTACGATGGTGGTCGTATATAAAGGGTTATGCATGCCTGCGGATCTGCCCCGGTTCTATCCGGATCTGGCGGATATTCGCATGCAAAGTAGCATTTGTCTGTTCCACCAGCGTTTTTCAACCAATACATCGCCTAAATGGCCATTAGCGCAACCATTTAGGTTTCTGGCCCATAACGGTGAAATCAACACGATTACCGGTAACCGCCAGTGGGCTAAAGCCCGCTCCTATAAATTTAGCTCACCGTTACTTCCTGATTTGCAGACGGCCGCTCCGTTCGTTAATACCGAAGGTTCCGATTCATCGTCACTCGATAACATGCTGGAACTGTTCTTGGCAGGCGGAATGGACTTATTCCGGGCATTTCGGTTATTGGTTCCACCCGCTTGGCAACATCATCCGGCGATGGATGATGATTTGAAAGCGTTCTATGATTTTAACTCCATGCATATGGAACCATGGGATGGCCCGGCCGGAATCGTGATGAGTGATGGTCGTTTTGCCGCCTGTGGTCTGGATCGCAATGGTTTACGCCCCGCTCGCTACGTCATTACCAATGATAAGCTCATTACCTTAGCTTCTGAAGTCGGGATCTGGGATTATTCTCCGGATGAAGTCGTTGAAAAAGGTCGCGTTGGTCCGGGTGAACTACTGGTGATCGACACCTATACCGGGAAACTGTGGACATCATTTGAAATTGACCAAGATCTTAAAGATCGTCACCCGTATCGGCAATGGCTCAACGAGAACTGTCACCAGATGACACCGTTCGATCAATTGGATGACGCTCACATCGGCGAACCCAGTTTCGATGAACAGCAATTGCTGACCTATCAGAAACAATTCGGTTACTCTAAAGAGGAACTGGAACAAGTCGTCAGTGCCCTAGCCGAAAATGGTCAGGAAGCGGTGGGTTCAATGGGGGATGACACCCCAATGGCTGTACTTTCCAGTAAACAACGCAGCCTCTTTGACTACTTCCGCCAAAAATTTGCACAGGTCACTAACCCACCCATTGATCCACTGCGTGAAGCCCATGTGATGTCGCTAGCGACCTGTATTGGCCGGGAACAAAACGTATTCCGTGAAACCACCGGTCATGCGGCGCGCTATACCTTTAACTCTCCGATTTTAGTCTGGAGTGATCTGCGGCAATTATTAGAACTGGATGAAGAACACTATCGTTCCAGCATTATCGATTTGAATTTCAACCCCGATGATGAAAATCTGGAAGAGGCGATCACCCGAATCTGTAATGAATCGGTCGCCGCAGCGCGTATCGGTGCCGTGCTTCTGGTTTTATCCGACCGGAATATCACCGAAAAAACTATTCCAATCCCAGCGGCAATGGCGGTCGGTGCTGTACAAGAAGCACTGCTGGAAAGCCGTCTGCGCTGCGATACCAATATTTTGGTTGAAACGGCATCCGCTCGTGATCCCCATCACTTTGCGGTGTTAATCGGATTCGGTGCCACAGCGGTTTATCCGTATCTGGCCTATGAGTCTATTTCACGACTGGTTGAACAAGGTGTCATTGAACACGACCTGCGTACCGCCATCATGAACTATCGAAACGGGATCAATAAGGGCTTGTATAAAATCATGTCCAAAATGGGGATCTCTACCGTTGCCAGTTACCGCTGTTCACAGTTGTTTGAAGCCGTCGGCTTGCACCCAACGGTGATCGAACGCTGTTTCAAAGGGGTAACCAGCCGTATCAGCGGTGCTGATTTCGATGATATTCAGCAAGATCAGATTAATTTAGCCCGCAATGCTTGGCTCAAACGGCGGAAACTACCAGCCGGAGGCTTACTCAAGTATGTCCACGGCGGTGAATATCATGCCTACAACCCGGATATTGTTAAAACGCTGCAACAAGCAACCCGCAGTGGTGACTATCAGGAATATAAAAAATTCGCCAAACTAGTCAATGAACGTCCGGTCGCAACACTAAGGGATCTCATCAAACTGACCCCTCCAGCACAAGGGATTGCATTGGATGAAGTCGAACCGGCTAGCCAATTGTATCCTCGCTTTGATACCGCTGCGATGTCCATTGGTGCCCTTGGCCGTGAAGCTCATGAATCACTGGCGATCGCGATGAACCGTCTGGGGGGGCAGTCGAACTCCGGTGAAGGTGGGGAAGATCCAAACCGTTTCCAGAGCGAGCGCAACTCTAAAATTAAACAGATTGCCTCCGGTCGTTTTGGGGTCACACCGCACTATTTAATGAATGCCGAAGTCATTCAGATTAAAGTCGCGCAAGGGGCTAAACCGGGTGAAGGCGGACAGCTACCGGGTCATAAAGTGAGTGTTGAAATTGCTAAATTGCGTTATGCCGTTCCCGGTGTCACGCTGATTTCACCACCGCCTCATCACGATATTTACTCAATCGAAGATTTAGCACAGCTGATTTTCGATTTAAAACAGATCAATCCGAACTGCCTGATTTCCGTCAAACTGGTTTCAGAACCGGGAGTTGGCACCATCGCCACCGGGGTGGCGAAAGCCTATGCCGACCTGATTACCATTTCAGGTTATGACGGCGGTACCGGAGCTAGCCCGCTCACTTCAGTGAAATATGCCGGCAGTCCATGGGAATTAGGTCTTGCTGAAACTCAGCAAGCACTGGTTGAAAACGGTCTGCGCCATAAAGTAAGGCTACAGGTCGATGGCGGTCTTAAAACCGGCTTAGACGTTGTCAAAGCAGCGATTTTAGGGGCTGAAAGTTTCGGTTTCGGTACGGGGCCGATGGTGGTTCTAGGCTGTAAATACCTGCGGATCTGTCACCTGAATAACTGTGCGACCGGGGTTGCCACTCAAGATGAAATGTTGCGTCGTAAACACTTCATCGGCAAACCGGAAATGGTCATGAATTACTTCAAATTTATTGCTGAAGAAGTCCGTGAACTGATGGCGCTTTGTGGTGTGAAACAACTCACCGATCTCATTGGCCGTCTCGATCTGTTAGAAGCCATTAAAGGCTATACCAGCAAACAGAGCAAGCTGGATTTGAGTGGTATTTTATATTCACCTAAATCCGACGGACATCCGCTTTTCTGCCAGCAAAATAACCCACCGTTTGATAACGGCCCGCTGAACCAGAAAATCGCAGCGGATGCCAGCAATGCCGTGAATCAAAAAACCGGGGCAACGTTGCGTTATGAAATTCATAATACCGACCGTTCCGTCGGCGCGACACTCTCCGGGATGGTTGCTAAAAAATATGGCAATCAGGGCATGGCCAGCGATCCGATTCAAATTAACTTTAACGGTAGTGCCGGACAAAGCTTCGGGGTCTGGAATGCCGGCGGTGTTGAATTAATCCTGACCGGGGATGCCAACGACTATGTCGGTAAAGGAATGACTGGCGGGAAATTAGTGCTGCGCCCACATATCGGAGTTGCTTATAAATCCAACGAAGCTACCATTGCCGGGAATACCTGCTTGTACGGCGCAACCGGTGGTAAATTGTTTGCAGCCGGCTGTGCCGGTGAACGATTTGCGGTTCGAAACTCAGGCGCTCATGTCGTTGTCGAAGGCATTGGTGATAATGGCTGTGAATACATGACCGGTGGGATCGTCACTGTTTTGGGACGCACCGGGGTCAACTTTGCAGCCGGGATGACCGGAGGCTTTGCCTACGTCCTTGATGAGGACGGAGACTTTGAATGCAAAACCAACACCGATATGGTGGAGTTACTGGATCTGGAAACACTGGCGATTCATCAGGAACATCTGCGCGGGATCATCAATCAGCACTGGCATGAAACCAACAGTACCCGTGCTGAAGAAATTCTGGCTAACTTTGAGCATTACGTACCGATGTTTAAACTCGTTAAACCTAAATCATCCGATGTGAAGTCACTGCTGGGTCACACCAGCCAGTCGGCTTCAGAACTCAGGATTCAGGCGCAGTAACCGACAAGGATAAACATCAAAATGAGTAAAAATGTCTTTCAGTTTGTTGATGTAGAACGTATTGATCCGCCTAAAAAACCGGTTGCGGTACGCCGTCAGCAGTTTATTGAAATTTATGAACCGTTTAATGATAACCAAGCCCAGCAACAATCTGATCGTTGCTTATCATGCGGGAACCCATACTGTGAGTGGCGCTGCCCCGTTCACAACTATATTCCCAATTGGCTCAAATTAGCTAATGAAGGGCGTATTCTTGAAGCGGTTGAGCTCTGCCACGAAACCAATAGCTTACCGGAAGTCTGTGGACGCGTTTGTCCACAGGACCGGCTCTGCGAAGGGTCTTGCACCTTAAATGACGGCTTTGGAGCCGTCACGATTGGGAGCATTGAAAAATACATCACCGATAAAGCCTTCGAAATGGGCTGGACTCCCAACCTATCGAATGTTGAACCGACCGGGAAAACCGTGGCTATCGTTGGAGCCGGACCTGCAGGTCTGGCCTGCGCTGATATTCTGGCTCGTAACGGTGTCAAAGCGGTAGTTTATGATCGCCACCCACAAATCGGTGGACTGCTGACCTTTGGGATCCCATCGTTTAAACTCGATAAATCCATTATGCAGCGGCGTAAAGAAATCTTCGAAGGCATGGGCATTGAATTCAAACTCAGTGTCGAAATCGGTGAAGATGTTCCATTTGAACAATTGGTTGAACAGTACGATGCGGTATTTGTGGGGGTAGGGACCTACAAATACATTCGCGGTGGACTGGAAAACGAAGATGCCGCAGAAGTCTATGATGCGCTGCCTTATCTCATCGCGAATACCAATCATCTGTTGGATTATGCGAACGACGCACAGCCTTACATTGATATGCAAGGCAAGACCGTCGTCATCCTCGGCGGGGGGGATACCGCGATGGACTGTGTACGAACCGCTATTCGCCAAGGCGCTAAAAAAGTTTACTGTGCTTATCGGCGTGATGAGCAAAACATGCCCGGTTCTCGTCGTGAAGTAAAAAATGCCAAAGAAGAAGGGGTTGAATTCTTATGGAATTTACAACCGCTGGGCATCAACCTGACCGATGAACATGTCTCGGGTGTGAATGTCGTTCGCACGCAGTTAGGTGAAGCGGATGCCAATGGTCGGCGTCGTCCAGAACCTATTTCCGGCAGTGAATACACTCTAGCTTGCGATGCGGTCATTATGGCATTTGGCTTCCAGCCCGATCCCAAACCTTGGCTGACCGATGCCGGAGTTGAACTAGATGATTGGCAGCGGATCAAAGCCAGCGACAGCAGTGATTTTGCCTACCAAACCAGTAATGCCAAAATCTTTGCCGGAGGCGATGCCGTACGAGGTTCTGATCTCGTTGTTACCGCCATCAGTGAAGGTCGTCAAGCCGCTGAAGGGATCCTTGATTTTCTAAATGTTTAAAATCTAAGATCTTTAACTATGAAAAACGGCCCTCGGGCCGTTTTTTAATGCGCATCATAATAAAAACCATGCCTTATCAATGTTCTCCAAGCACACAGCGCAACTGATGGTTCAGAGCGACCTCGGCAAGCTGCGGGGGTCTGGCACACATGGCACTACGTTTTGGACAACGATCAAAAAAGAAACATCGCTCCGGTAACTGCTGATTGCTGGGCATCTCAACTTTCTTCGCGCCCTCTTCATTCGGAGCCAAGGCTTTACCGATCTGAGGCAATGAATCCAGCAGCAAGCGGGTGTAAGGATGTAAAGCATGTTCAAAGAGTGCTTCACTATCCGCCAGTTCCACAATCTGCCCTAAATACATCACTGCGACCCGATCGCTCATATGCCGGATCACCGACATATTGTGTGAAATCAGGATATAAGTGAGATTGCGCTGCCGTTTTAGCTCCATCAACAAATTCAGAATTTGCCCCTGCACCGAGATATCCAAAGCCGATGTCGGTTCATCAAGCACAATCACATCTGGATTCGATGACAAAGCCCGGGCAATGGAAATCCGCTGACGCTGTCCACCCGAAAACTCATGCGGTAACCGATGCAAGTACTCCTTACGGATCCCCACCTGCTCCGCTAAATTTTCAGCCAGAGCAAACCTCTCGGCAGCACTCATATTTTGCTGAATATAAACCGGTTCAGTAATACTTTTCCAAATCACCAGCCGTGGATCCAAAGATGATTGCGGATCCTGAAACACAATCTGCATGTTTTTCCCAAGCCAGTTTTTCTCACGCCCTTTATACCAAAATTCACCGGACGATGGCTTTAATAACCCGATCAGTAGTTTGGCTAACGTACTTTTACCACATCCGGATTCACCCACAATTCCCAGCGTTTCACCTTGTTTAATTTCCAGATCCAGACCATTCAGAGCATGCACCCAGCTCTTCGGTTTTCCCAGCCAGTTATAACCAGCGGCAAACTGAACCCGGACATCATTTAAAATCATCAAGGGTGATGGCTTCATCTTAAGCTTCCTCCGTCGTCAGTGGATGCCAACACATCGTGTCATGCTGCGCATTTTCATCAATCACCTGTAGCGGTGGACGGCGTCGGCACTGAGCGCTGGCCTTCGAGCATCGCTCCCGAAACGCACAGCCATCCGGTAATTGAGTCAAGTCCGGCACCGTTCCGGCAATCGTCTCAATATCACTCTGCGGTGCCACCAATTCCGGCGCACACGCCAGCAGGCCTCGGGTATACGGATGTGCACTTTCATGTAGCAAAACCTCAGTCTCACCACTTTCAACCACACTCCCGGCATACATCACATACACTTTGTCACAAAGCTGCGAGATCACCGCCATATCATGAGTAATAAATAAAACTGCGGTGCCTCGCTCCTTCGCCTTCATTTTCAGTAAGTTGAGGATTTGTCGCTGCACCGTCACGTCCAGAGCCGTCGTCGGCTCATCGGCAATAATCAATTTAGGATTACAAGAGAAAGCCATAGCGATCAGCACCCGCTGCCGCATGCCTCCGGATAACTCAAACGGATAACGATTAAACACCTGCTGCGGATCGGGGATCTGCATCTCCGTCAGCAACTCGATCACCCGCTGATGGGCCGCATGTCGGCTGAACGGCTGATGCAATCGCAAAACTTCCATCAATTGTTTGCCCACAGTTTTGGTCGGATTCAGAGCATTCATCGGTTCCTGAAAAATCATGGCGATCTCCCGCCCCCGAATTTTTCGAAGTTCCCGCTCACTCGCGCCTAACAGATCCTGTTGCTGAAAATGAACATGCCCTTGTTCAACCCGATAACTCCGCTCATTCAGCAATCGCATGACCAGCATCGCCGTCACCGATTTTCCGGATCCAGACTCACCGACAATCCCAACAATTTCACCAGCCTCAACAGATAATGAAACATGATTCAGAGCTTTGACCTGTCCCCGGTAAACCGGAAATGAAAGAGCCAGATCATTGATTTCTAAAATCGCTTCCTGATGCATCAAACACCCCTACTCTTTGGATCCAGCAAATCACGCAGTCCGTCACCAAATAAATTAAATGCAGCGGAGGTCACGACAATGGCACTGCCTGGAAACGTCGAATACCACCATTGATCCAAAATATAATTGCGACCATTGGCCACCATAGCGCCCCACTCGGCCGTTGGTTGCTGCGCCCCCAAGCCGATAAAGCCCAAGGTGGCGGCCATCAAAATAGCGGTACCGATATCCAGTGACGCCTGAACAATTAGTGGGGGTAAAACATTTCGAAACACATGCCAACGGATGAGATGCAGTCGACTGGCTCCAAAGGTATATGAGGCCTGCATATAATCTTGATGCCGGATCGATAGCGTTTGCCCGCGGGCAATCCGCACATAAAAGGGGATCCGAACGATCGCAATCGCCAGCATCGCATTCACCAAACTTGGTCCAAGAGCTGCGGCCAGCGCCATCGTAAGAACTAACGAGGGGATCGATAACATGATATCCATCACCCGCATAATACAAGCGTCGACCAAGCCCCCAACCACACCGGAGAAGCAACCGATAAACGAGCCGATCGAACCTGCGATCAACACGACCACCAGCCCAGCCATCACCGACTGACGACTACCAATCAGCACTCGGCTAAACAGATCACGCCCGACTTGATCCGTTCCGAACCAGTGTTCACGACTCGGCGCTAACAATCGAGAGCCCAAATCGACGACATCTGGCGCATGGGGAGTTAACAACGGCGCAAATACCGTCAGCAATAAAATCAACAGCACTATCACGCCGCCAATGAGCGTTAAGGGGCTTCGTTTAAACAACCAGAACAGTTTACCGAAATCCACCGCTGTTTTTTTGGGAAGCGCTCTGGAAACAGACGCAACATCACTCATACTACACCTCTTTTCGCATACGCGGATCAACCCACAGATACAGTAAATCGACCACCAGATTGACGATCACATAAGCAAATGAAACAACAACGGCAAATCCCATGACAGCCGGGAAATCCAACGCCTGAATCGATTGGATCACATAAGCCCCCATGCCAGGCCAAGCAAACACGGTTTCCGTCAGCACCGCACCATAAAGCAAATCGCCCAAAGCCAACCCTAAAATGGTAATCGAAGGGATCAGAGCATTCGGTAAGGCATGACCTAAAACGATGCGCCATCCCGGCAAACCATTAGCTCGAGCGGTACGAATGTAATCTTCACTTAACTGTTCCAACATAGCGGAACGGATCTGGCGAGCAACAATCCCTAAGTGCACAAAGGCAAGCGTCAGTGCGGGCATCAGCAGATGATGTAGCGCATCGATTAACACTTCCCAATCCCCACTGAGCAAGGCATCCACGGTATACATCCCTGTCACATGTGCTGGGGGCGTTAACCAGCTTTCCAGTCTTCCGCCACCAGGAAACCAACCCAGATTGCCATAGAATAAAACTATCGCGCCCAGCCCCAACCAAAAAGCCGGCGTTGATATCCCCACCACCGAAAGCAATCGGACTAGATGATCCAATAACCGGTTGCGATACACCGCAGAAATAACCCCCAGAGGAACACCAATAAAAATCGCAATCAACAGCGCACTAAATGCCAGCTCCAGCGTAGCCGGGAAAAACGTTTTCAAATCAGTCAGAACGGGCTGACCGGTACGAATGGAGGTTCCCAAATCGCCATGAACCAGCTCATTTAAATAATGAATAAACTGCTGATAAAGGGGCAAATCCAGCCCCAATTGATGACGAATATGGGCCACCATCTCGGCACTAGCCCGATCGCCGGCAAGTAGCCTTGCCGGATCGCCGGGAATTAAGTGGGAAATAATAAAAGTGATCAGGCAGACCCCGAACATCACCAGAATTAATCCCCAACTTCGTTGCCTTAACAGAGTCCATGTATTCATAGTCAATATTGCTCAACTATTGTTTGGTAATGGAGGACAGATTAAAGACCTGTTCCAACATCGGATTAAAAGCAAAACCTTTCACATTGCTGCGCATTGCAACCTGATAGTTTTTCTGGAACAGATAAGCATAGGCCGCATCATCGATGACGATTTTCTGGACTTGCTGATACAATTTAACCCGTTGCTGCTGATCACTATTTTGCGCCGCCTCTTTTAACAGCTGATCGACTTTCGGATCAGAGAAGAACGAACGGTTACCAGCCAGACCTTTATTCGCTGAATCAAACCAATAGTTCATAAACATGTACGGATCAGCAAAATCAGGACTCCAGTTACCGATAGAGATATCGAAATTACCTTTGTCAATTCGAGCCCGCATCGTAGCGTTCGCTAACTTCTCTAAATGAACCTGGATCCCCAGCTGTTTTAGATTGGCCTGCACCGATAGTGCAACTGGTTCCCAGTTCGGATCTTTATCCGAATACAGGAAAGTCAATGCGCGTGGTTTGGTCGAAAGTTTGGCTAACTCTGCTTTGGCTTTATTCAGATCATAGTGATACTGCATCGCTTGATCATCATGCCCCCACAAACCTTGTGGAATAGGACCCTGCATCTGTTTACCAGCCCCATCTAGAGTTCCTTTGATGATCCCCTGATAATCGACAGCGTAAGATATGGCTCGACGAAGCCCTACCTGATCCAAAGGAGCCAGCGCATTATTCAGATAGAGATATGTCACCCGTAGCGATGGATATTCTTTGACGGAGATGTCCGGCTTATTCGCCAGAGCTTTCAGCTGATCGACTGGCAATGATTCCGCAATATCCAGATCACCTCGTTCTAATTGCAAACGACGGGTCGAACTCTCCCCGATAATTTTCACGACCACCCGCTTAAACTGCGGTTTTTTACCGGCATAATACGGATTAGGCTGCATCACCAACTGCTGCCCTTTTTGCCAAGCCACTAACTGGTAAGGACCTGAACCAGCAGTATGGGTCGCGAGCCATGTTTTACCTTGATTTTCAGCATGCTGCTTTAACTCATCAGCATTTAAAATACTGGCTCCATCATTCGCCAATGTATTTAAAAATGGTGCAAACGGCCGTTTTAAACGAAATTCAACCTGATGTGCATTTAAGGCACTAACCTGCATATCTTGAGGATAAGCTCCCGAAGGGCCCTGGCCAATTTTCATCAACCGCTGAAACGACCAAACAACATCCTGAGCCGATACGGTTGAACCATCACTGAAATGCTGATCAGACTTGAGATCAAACGTCCACACCAATCCATCATCCGAATGACTCCAACTTTTAGCCAGATCGCCTTCGATCTCGGTGGAACCCTGACCATTCACGGTTTTATAGCGGATCAGACGCTGATAAGCCGGATAGGTTACGGTCCAATCGTTATTATCGATAGTCACCGCCGGATCTAAGGTCTGAGGATCAGCAGCCTTTCCGATCACCAGTACATTTTTTGGAATCGCAGCCTGTGCCGCAGTCACCATACTGGATCCGATGACAATACAGGCCGCAACCATGTGTCCCAATTTCGCTTTAGACATAATAAGACTCCTTTTTATATGTTGTCTTGCCGATGAGTTATCTATGCGTTTAGTTCATTCAATAACAGTCAAACTGATCCGGTAACACCGGATAATCGAGTGCATTCGGTAATTCAAAATGCCACCATTCCGTCGCAAGCCCTTGGAATCCTCCGGCCAGCATAATGGCATTGAGCAGCAATCGGTTACGTTGAATGGCAACCGGATGAGAAGGTGCCAACGGATGTGAATGCTCACTCATATCATCAAAGCCCGTGCCCATATCCAATTCATGCCCCTCTTGATCCACGAGGGTCAAATCGATGGCAATTCCACGAGAATGATTGGAACCTAAACTGATATCCGCCACATAACGCGGATCCGGTAGGGCTTCCCACAGACGCTGCTGAGCCATTGTCGGACGATAACCGTCAAAAATTTTCAGTTGGAATCCGGCTAGTTTTGCCACATGCAGCGAGATCGCCAGATGCTCAATCAACTGTGGGTGAACCCAACAATGGGGGGCTTTATAAATAGGTTGGCCGGTCAGGTTATCATCCGTTGCATATTTGATATCCAACAAGATTTCAGGAAAAACAAGACTTACATCAGCCAATTTATCGGTGTGCATGATCATCCTCATAATTATGATTCGAACTGTCCCAGTTCTTTTTGCAACATTCGGTTTTCAGTTAAACGCTGCCCGACGGTATCGTTGCGTTGCTCAACGACCGACGATAACAGCAAATTAAAAAGGTAAGTAAATGGCGCCAGAGAATCCCAGAATTGCCCGGTGGCCGTTTTCACTTGTAACAGGTCAATGGCATAGTCCCGAGCCCAGCTACAATAAATATCGGTGATCAAGGCAACCGATAAGTTACGTTTTACCGCAGCCTGACAAAAGCGTTTGACGGTTTTGGAATAGGCTCGGGTATCGGTCACAATGATATAGGGATCTTTAAATTCCGAATTCAGAGACTCGACATAACTTCCCGACTGACCATCTGCGTAAAACACCCGCGGCCGCAAATATTCAAGATGACTGAAAAAAATCTGAGCAACCCCTCGGGTCGACTGGATCCCCAAAATAAAAATGGCTTCCGCATTAGCCAGTCGTTCCGCAATTTTCTTAAACATGGGTTTCGTCGATAACTGATACACATATTCAATCGCATCCAGCTCCAACATCAGCGCCTGTCGAGAGACCGTCTCTTGTTCTCGATATTTATCCAACCGATCCGTTACCACCCAGGCTTGATTAGCCAAAGGCGAAGATTGCCGCAGCTCCTGCTTTAAATGCTCAAGATTTTTATAACCAATTCCCCGCAGATAACGCCCTACAGAAATGCCACTGGTCTGAGTACTTTTAGCAATGCTGTCGGCGGTTTCAAACGGTAACTGCTCCAGATTACCAAGCAGATAAGTCGCAATTTTTTTACCGGTCGGAGTTTGCCCGGAAAAAGAAGACTCTATCGTTTCCCGGACGGATAACTCAGAATTCGGTTCATCTGGATAATTGTTTTTCATCTGTCAAATAACCACGTTCTGTTATATTTCTAACATTTACAATAAAGCATATAACGGACCAATTATTATTTAGTACTTTAAAATCAATTAGTTAATTTCAAACACCCCTTATCAAATCAATAACAAGGCTTCAACAGATGACTCAACTCAGTGCAATAAACTGATGATCCATAGCCCATTGCACCATAACGTGCAGCATCCCAACCTATTGTTCACCTTCAGAAACCATCACCAAAGGGAGCCATCGGCGCCATTTGAACTGAAATCCAAGTGCAGACTTGCTGTCTGTGGCCTGTTAAAATCGGTGATTATTTAAAAACAAAAGAGAATATTATGACCGTAGCGATTATCGGTGCGATGGAACAGGAAGTAACGGCACTACGTGATAAAATCGAAGGACTCGAAACCTATGCGTTTGCCGGATGTGAATTTTATAGTGGCCAACTCAATGGCCATAGCGTCGTTGTCACCCGTTCCGGGATTGGCAAAGTGGCTGCCGCCATTGCCACCACGGTCGTATTACAGCGCTATCAGCCGGTCGCTGTTATCAATACCGGTTCGGCCGGTGGATTTAATCCAGCGCTCAAAGTGGGTGATGTGGTAATTTCCAGTGAACTCGCCCATCATGATGTGGATGTCACCGCATTCGGTTATGAAATCGGCCAACTGCCCGCCAACCCAGCTCGCTTTAAAGCCGATGAAAAATTAATCGCAGCCGCAGAACGTGCCGCTCAAAAAGTCAGTGAGCATCAAGTGATCAAAGGGCTGATAACGAGTGGCGATATTTTCATGTGCCAACCCCAGCGGATCCAACAAGCGCGAGAACAATTCCCGGATATGGAAGCCGTTGAAATGGAAGGCGCAGCGATTGCTCAAGTCTGCCATCAGGCGCAGGTTCCTTTTGTTGTGATTCGAGCACTCTCTGATATCGCCGGCAAAGAATCTCCCCAATCGTTTGATGAATTTTTAGAAACTGCCGCTAAAAATTCTGGAGCCTTAGTTGAAGCACTGCTGGATGAATTAAATTAAATGAATGCTGAATGGCTGAGTGTCGCCCTGCTGATACTGCCCGTCTTCGTGGTGTTACTGGAATGGGGCATCGGCTTCACGGGCCATTTAAACCCGCTGTATTACTATCAGCACATCGCTATTTTTATAGCTAAGCGAGTTAACCGCCTTGAGAATGGCGTGTCCCAGCAGCAATTGGCCGGACTCTTGGCCATGTTGCTGTTGGTCGGAGTGCCTCTGGCAGCTTATTGGGGATTGAGTGTTCTGGCGGATATTCCGCTGTTACTGGAAGCCACATTACTCTTTTTACTGCTGGGCTGGCGAACGATCATGCATGATATGAATTTAGTGATGAATGAGCTAACCAGTCGCCAGAGTACCAAAGCCCGGCTACGCCTATCACACTGGGTACTACGAGATACTCACCAACTGGAACAGCAACAGATGGTCAGTGCCGCCAGCGAATCGTTGGTGCTCAATCTGGCTCAGGGCTGGTTTGGGGTGCTGTTCTGGTACGCTTTACTGGGACCTTACGCGGCCCTGTGTTACCGGCTCATTGAACAGCTACACTGGAGCTGGAATCCCAAACTGGCCCGTTACCAAGCATTTGGATTGCGGGCTAGCCAGTGTCATCAGCTGTTGAGTTATCTTCCCAAACAGATCGTAGGTTTGTTAATGTGCCTGTTCGGCCGGGTCGGCCACAACTTTACACTACGCCGTCAGGGATTCCGCTGGCCGCAAACCAGCAGCGGGCAATTAATCGGGATAACTGCAAGTTGGCTGGCTTCGGAACTCGGTGGACAACGACATTACGAAGGATTACCGGCATCTTATCCGTTGTTTGGCCCTCGTCGTAAACCCCCTTTGGTTAGCGACTTTCGGGTCTTGCGGTTACGCTGCTATCTCACCGCCTGCAATTACCTCATTTTTATCATTTATCCGCTTTTAATCGTCCGTTACGTCATCAGTGGAATTTAACCGTGTCTTTTTGTATTCGACTATGCCAACTAGGGCTGTGCCTGATTTTTTTTGTGTCCGTTGCACAAGCACAATCGCTACGCGTAATCACACTCGCCCCCCATCTGACGGAGCTGGTGTATGCACTACATGCCGAAGATGAATTGGTCGGCGTCATCGATCATAGCGACTATCCGCCACAAGCCCGGCAACACCCGATCGTCGGAACTTATCAGACCCTCAATCTGGAAAAAATACTCGCACTAAAACCCGATCTGGTTCTAAGTTGGTCACAAGGGAATCCGAATGCGCAACTCGCCACACTCCGCCAATTTGGAATTAAAGTGGTCGATTCAGCCCCAACCCGACTCAATGAGCTGGCTCCATTTATCATCCAGTTGGGCCAGCAACTTCACCGAGAACAACAAGCTAAACAGCTGGCCAAACAGTTACAAACGCAACTAGAGCAGCTGAAGCAGCATTATCACTCCCTCGCCCCGGTCCGGGTTTTCTACCAAATCTGGCATCAGCCGCTGATGACTGTTGCTGCCCCAAGCTGGATCAATGATGCCATCCAGACTTGTGGGGGCATCAATGTTTTCCAGCACAGTGATTCGACTTATCCGCAAATTAATATCGAACAGGTGATCAACCGTAAACCGCAAGCGATCATCATTGCAGATCACCAGCATCAGGGCGGTGATATCTGGAGTCACTGGCCGCAGCTCACCGCTTCCCAGCACCTTATCTGGATCAATCCCGACCTGCTGAATCGTTTTACTCCCAGATTGCTTCAAGGCGTCACTCAGCTTTGCCAAGCGATCGATCAAAGACGAAATTCGAGATAAAAAAAACCCCATTGAAGACAATGGGGTGAGAGCAAAAGGAGAAGCGAGAACACTTCTGTGGTAGAACCATGTCATTTCCAAAGAACTCAACGAGGACCTTAGAAACAGTGGAGGATATCCACGTTCTTACTATATGAAAAACACATGCCAGAATTTTCATAAATTTTTAAAAAATTCGATAAATAGAATTTAAAACCAATAATATTTTAATATTTAGGATATAAATCTAAGTTTATATTTTATATTGATATTTTATGATATAAAGATCGAGTGCGAATTTTCTCTGAAAGCATAGTTTGATATTACAACAATGAAATATAAATGAGCGCAACAGTAACTGATGATGCCCTTTTGCATCACATTCGCACCAAAAAGAAACAAAAAGCGGCATTCGAAGAAAGCTCACGCCACCATCAATCTTCTTAGACCCATAAAGTGTTCGTTACACACCATCGTTTTAGACAGACATAAAATTCCGAAGAACTTCAAATAAACCCAGAGAAGTGTTTAACACAGTGCTCGAAATGAAAGCGGAAGGGCATTCTATATATCATCAAAGATCAACACGTCAGAGGCTGTTGATCTTTGATCATTGAATCATGTTCAATCAAACGGAGAAAGAAGAACCACAACCACAGGTGGTTTTAGCATTAGGGTTATTAACGAGAAAACGCGATCCCTGTAATCCTTCGGTATAATCAACGGTTCCGCCGACTAAAAACTGCAAGCTCATCGAATCCACAACCATCGAAACACCATCACGCTCAACCTCTGTATCACCTTCGTTTACTTTTTCATCGAAAGTGAATCCATATGAAAAGCCTGAGCAGCCACCACCAGTGACATAAACACGTAATTTAAGAGCTGGATTTTCTTCTTCAGTGATCAACGTTTTAACACGTGCAGCTGCTGCCTCAGAAAACTGAATCGGAACAGCCAGAGAATCAGACATGATATTTACCTCACGAATATTAATGCTTATGATTATCTAATACCTGAGTAATTAGTTCAAGTATTAACCGGGTTCAACCGTATGTCTATCAGGCCAATCCATTTGCTGCTGAAGATGGATCGGTTTTAAATAACGACTCCCGGGGAAAATCACGGTTAACTGCAGAAATTCCGGCTGAAAATCATCCGGTAATTTAAGTGAAATCCATGTCTCTGCAAAAAATCGCAACTTGAGTGGAAGCTGAGGCTGATCACTCAACTCAGCAAGTGAATATTGCACCGTCTGACCTTGCCGGTTTCCACTGACCATCAGTTGTGCTTCACCCCGTCGCTCTTGCCGATTTTTTTCACCCGCCTGGATCACTACGAAATGAACCCTATAATGCTGCGCATCCGCCAAAGGATCAATTTGAATCGAATCGATCAAGACCCCAGTTTTAGCTTGCTCTGGAGCCATGATTTTCCGATAAAAATCAACCTGACGTTGCAAAGTGACCAGCTTTTGCTGCTGGTCACTTTGCATATGCCGTAGCATGACAATCTGCGCCTGACGCTGCCGAGCTTGTTGCTGTGCCAACAACAATTGCTCCTGATTAGTCACTTCCCGACTCTGATATTGCTGGATCACCTGCTGCATGGTCACTAATTCCTGCTGGCGCAAATTCGACATCCACCCCAGAACCGAAAAACCAGCCACCAGAATCACTAAATTGACTAACCCAACCCATCGCCACCGAATCAATGCTTTATCCCTTTGCCTATGTTGCGCAAATTATACATGAGCTAAACGATTCAAATTAACGATTTAATTTAAATTCAGCGGTTAACTGTTGCAGCTGACTTCCCAGTTTTTGTAACTGATGAGCCGCCATATTGGTTTGTTCGGTCGAAGCCAGTGACTGCTCAGTCAATTCATGAACTTCAGTGACCCGCTGATTGATATTCTCACTAACACTACTCTGCTCTTCGGCAGCCGTGGCGATTTGCCGGTTCTGATCCATAGCCTGCTGCACATTACGCACAATATCTTCAAATAATGCCATAACATCCAACGCCATATCGGCGCTTTCCTGGGCTTTCAACTGACTACTATGCATGGTATCAACCGAATCATTCGCCTGCCGCTGCAAATCCGCAATCATCGATTCAATTTCAGCAGCCGATTGCTGAGTCCGGGAAGCCAGATGTCGAACTTCATCAGCAACCACGGCAAATCCACGACCAGACTCACCAGCCCGAGCCGCTTCAATCGCCGCATTTAAGGCCAATAAATTAGTCTGCTCAGCAATATCCTGAATCACCGACAAGACTTTACCAACCTGATCAGACAGTTCTTTCACCTGTGATACAGTCTGACCGCTAGCCGCAATGTCTTTGGCCAATATTTGGATCTGCTCCACCGCCACCTGCACGCGCCCACTGCCCTGCTCAGCAATCGAACCCGCAGTATCCGCCGCATCAGCTGCCTGTTCTGCGCCACTGGCGACTTCCTGAACCGATGCGGTCATCTGATTCATCGCCGTAGCAACCTGCTCACTTTCTTGTCGCTGAGCTTGCATTGACTGCGTGTTTTGGGTCGACGCTGTCGATAGTTGTTCGGCAGCACTTCCTAAATTACTAATTGTATCCACAATTTGAGACAGCAAATCCCGTAACATCTGCGTCATCTGTACTGTTGCTTTTTGCAGATCGCCTAATTCATCCCGACGATCAACATCCGGCATATGCGTTAAGTCCCCACGCGCAATCCGCTGAGCCGACAGAATCGTTTCAGCTAACGGGCGAACAATAGCTATCCGCAGCAAAATAACCGATAAGATCCCAAGCAACATGGCCAGAACCACGACGATAATCAAAATTTGATTGACCCGGCTTTGCTCTGCCAATCGCAACTGATTGAGCACCTTCACAAAATCTTGAACATGGCCTCTTAATATCCGGGCTATATCCTTAAATTCTTGTTGTGAATGGGAAAGCTGCTGCTGAAAATGATCAAACTGGGTCATATTTTTTTGGTACAGGCCCAGTTGAGCATGGATAACACGAATATTCTCATTATTTCCCAATAGAGTCTCTAACTGCTCTAATTGATAGATAACATCCCCCACCATCTTCTGTAATTCAGCCGAAGTCCGGTTGGCTTTCTCATCATGCAAATAGCTGCGCAGCGCATAGGCAAGCTTTGAAAGTCCCATTTCCAGAGTCGACGCACTCGACAGAGTACTATCAGGTAAACTTCCCATCCGAGTCTGATATTTCAACTGCTGATCAAGCTTTTTATACTGTGCAGTCGCCTTATCTAAAATAGCAAGGCTCTCTTGTTCTAACGCATTACGCTGTTGGAGCATTTCATGAGCCTGTTCCATCTGCGCTTTATACTGCTCGAGATCCCTTTGAATAAGAGCCACGGCCTGCTCTTCAACAGGATTTTGAAATAAATGCCGTTCCTGACTCATCCACTGATCAGAAAATTGGACCTGTTCAAGCAAGGCCTGATACAACTCCTCACTACCACTTTTCGTATAATTATTTCTGGCCACACGGGTCAGGTTAATCTGATTATTGAGTTGGTAAGCGGCAACTAATTTATCGCTACGCTGCATCATCAATTGCAAACCATAGCGACCGGTATAGGCAACCACCAACGTAAATAACAGCACGCTTCCGAATCCCCATCCCAATTTTGATGCGACAGAACGATTCTCAAAAAAATGCTTGATAAACTGCATAAATACTTGTACTTCCTTTGAATAAACTCGCTGTTATCCTAGCTTTGTTTTAAATATGTTTTATAGAAAAAGTCTAGTCAGCTTAAAAATGTAAACATAATTAATAATTTGTGTTAACTATGCTCTTTGATCACCAATCATCCATGATAATTCAGTTAGTTATTACTATATGTAAAAAGATATTAATCCATTATTTTACCCAATTTTGGGTATTTGATTAATACAAATTAACTAATTTTTTAGTCATATTTTATACTTTTTGAATAAACTCGATATTTTTCAATATTTAGTGAATATGGCATTCGAAGACTGTTACCCAGTCCTTATCCCAGCCCCTCATCAAACGCAGTAGTAAAGCTGATTTGGATCAAGGGATTTGCTATAGTCAACACACCTATTCAGGGCTTATCAATTGATTGCAAAGGATCGTCTATATGTCTCGTTCATCCGAATTATTCCAACAGGCTCAAACCTATATTCCCGGAGGGGTTAACTCTCCGGTTCGAGCATTCAAAAACGTCGGAGGGAACCCATTATTCATTGAACGGGCCGAGGGGGCCTATATCTACGATGCCGACGGTCAAGCCTACATCGATTATGTCGGTTCTTGGGGTCCCATGATCATGGGGCATAATCATCCGGCGATCCGTCAGGCAGTTATCGAAATGGCCAGTAAAGGATTAAGTTTCGGAGCCCCAACCGCCATCGAAACTGAAGTGGCACAGCTTATTCAACATCTGATGCCATCGATGGAAAAAATCCGGATGGTCAATTCCGGAACCGAAGCAACCATGAGTGCTATTCGTTTAGCTCGGGGATTTACCGGCCGGGATAAATTTATAAAATTCGAAGGCTGCTATCATGGCCATGCCGATACTTTATTAGTCAAAGCCGGTTCTGGTGCTTTAACGCTAGGTGAACCCGACTCCCCCGGAGTCCCTGCTGATTTTGCGCGTCATACGTTAACAGCAACCTACAATGATCTGGATTCCGTTCGGACGTTATTCGAGCAAAATCCGGAGCAAATTGCAGCGATTATCGTTGAACCTGTAGCCGGAAACATGAACTGCATTCTGCCACATCCAGACTTTTTAAGTGGCCTTCGCAATCTGTGTGATCAATATCAGAGCCTGCTCATTATTGACGAAGTCATGACGGGTTTTCGGGTCGCACGCGGAGGTGCGCAGGAGTACTACGGCGTCAAGCCGGACTTAACGACTCTCGGGAAAATCATCGGCGGCGGGATGCCGGTGGGTGCCTTTGGAGGTCGAGCCGACATTATGGATTATCTGGCTCCCATCGGGCCGGTCTATCAGGCTGGAACACTTTCTGGGAACCCAGTCGCAATGGCCGCTGGCAAAGCCTCTCTGACCTTGGTCAGTGATCCTGCGGTTCACCAGCATTTACAACAGATATCACAAGAGCTAGCCCAGGGATTACGCGATGCCGCCCGACGCCAGCATGTGCCATTTGTCGTCAATCAAGTTGGCGCGATGATGGGCTTTTTCTTTACTGATTTGCCACAGGTGAGTTGCTTTGCCGAATCCTGTCAAAGTGATGCCAAACGCTTTAACCGATTTTTCCATCTCATGCTTGAACAAGGGATCTATCTGGCACCGTCACCTTTTGAAGCCATGTTCACTAGCAATGCTCATACCCAGCTCGAAATCGATAAAACGATTGAAGCGGCTGAAAAAGCTTTTGCCCAGCTTTAGTCCAATTAAACATTGGGCTCAATTGTTCGGCCATGTCACGCATGGCCGAACAATTTAATCTTGATCCAAAGGACGTTGATACATTTTACACAACAAAGTGGGCAATCATTTTTTTCAATCGATCCACATCACTTTGCATTTTTTCTAACGCTTCTACCGCACCAGTTGAACTCTGTGCCGTTTCGTAGCTGATATCTCGCACTTTAACAACACTCTGATTAATTTCCTCAGAAACCAATCCCTGCTGTTCTGAAGCGGCAGCAATCTGCTGATTCATATCCTGGATCTGTCCGACAATCGAAGAAATATCATTAAATGCTGACAGGATATTCCGAGCTTCATCTGCATTAGCTTTTGAAACTTCTTCACTGTGTTTCATCATATTGACTGACCGAGCCGCCCCGGCTTGTAACTCTTCCACAATGACTTCAATTTCGACAGCAGATTCCTGAGTACGGCTGGCCAAATTGCGGACTTCATCAGCGACTACCGCAAATCCACGCCCTGCTTCACCAGCCCGAGCCGCTTCAATCGCCGCATTCAAAGCCAGCAAATTAGTCTGATCCGCCACAGTTTTAATCACTTCCAGCACTTTACTGACGCTATTAGTTTTCTCATTTAGCGTATCAACAGTCTGCCCCGTCGCAGCGACATCTTCAGCAAGTCGACTGATCAATGTGGCGGCATTATCAACCATGGCATGACCTTTAGCCACGACATCGGTGGCCTCATTGGTCGCCAATGCAGCTTGGGCGGCATTATTAGCGACCTCATGAACCGTTGAAGTCATTTCATTCATCGCCGTAGCAACTTGTTCGGTTTCACTAGATTGAGTCGCCATATTTTCGTTGCCTTGCATACAAACGACGACTAGTTTCTCAGAAGAGGTTCCAAGCTGCTCAATACTCTGAATAAATGACCTGACAAAATCACCCAAAGTACTATTCATCACATTCATACTACTGAGTAACTTACCAAATTCATCACGGCGATCTGCATGAATATCGGCCGTCAAATCTCCCTTCGCGATTTGTTCGGCCAATGACACCACCTGAGCCAGCGGTTTAATTACCATCCGTCGCAATAACCAGGCAGCCGTGGCCCCAATCACCAAGACAACACAAGATATAATGTAGACTCGCCAGATGGCTTCTTTCCCATCCAGTGTTTGCTTTTTAACCTGTCCATCCATCAGTGTATTGACATGCTCAGACATCTTGGTCCCAATCTGATTAAAAGTGGCATACTGCTGCTGCAACTGGGATACAACTTGCTGATATTTATTAAAATTATTCTGATAGGTTAATAATTGCTGATGCAAATCATCCTGACCTGACACCGATTCAGTTTGTCTTAGCACTGAATCCAGAACGGTTGCCGCCGTTTCTAAACCACTCCCAGACTGATTGAGGGTATCTTCAAGCTGAGTACGGTAAATTTCTAGCATTACTTGATCAACCATTTGGCTCATAGTTAGAGATAGCTGCGGATGTTGTGCAACGATCGGCTGAATCAGTGAGGTCAGATTTTTTGATTCCTGGAGGAGACTCTGAACTAATTGCTGGTGAGCTTGAATATTGGGAACAATCGCCTGGAAGCTTTTTTCATACTCATCAACAAGAGTCGCCGATTGATCAAGGTTAGCGATATCCGCTGGGGCGGTATGTAATAAACGATTTTCAGCCAACAGTTTTTTCATTTGTTGGATCGTCTGTTCAAGAGCTTGTTGGTATTGTTGATCCCCGGTACGAATATATGCTGATCGATTTTTCTGCGCTTCCAAAATAACCAGCTCTAAACGTCCGGTAATAGATACTTTATGTGATCGTTCCAATACTGTTAATAACCCATGATGACCGACGACAGCCACAATAAAAGTAAAAAACAGAACCAGACCAAATCCCCAACCTAATTTGGAACCAACAGACAAATTCTCGATAGCCTGAGTTAACCTAGCCATAAACCAAACCTTCCTTAGTTAGCAATCTAAACGCAGCAAGACAGCTATCCACTGATAGTTATCGATGAGAGTTAATACTAAATTTTGGAGAAACCCAAGAAACTTGAGCGAATATTAAAACGTCTTGGTAAACAATAATCTAGAGAAATCACACACTAGTTAAGACTTATAGCATTCTATCGTCCATATAAGTTAAAGTCTATTAAATAGACATTAATGATCAGTTTTTTTTACTAATCTGTGAATTTAACCATATTGAATTAATAATAAAGTTGTATTCTAAAGCATTTACCGATCATATTTGTATATTCGATTGTATTCATCAATCAAATAATCTAACAAACTCGATTTATTTATTCCGTACAATATCGCCATATCTGTCTGTTTATCGATGACAAGACTTGGTGTTATTTAAACAGTATTCACCTCATTCCCTTCAGATATAAAAATGAACGACTTCATCGTTTTTATCACCATTAAATGGAAGCATCCCTTCTTTTTTATCCTAAATGGTTATCAAAAAAGATTTATAAGATATAAATAACGATATAAACACAGAGAAAAGACAAGATATAAATAAGGCACAATAAACGAAGAAGACAACGCGATGGATACAGAACACACCTAAGCCACCATCGCATGCAAAATGCTGCGATGGCATCACCTGACGTATATAGATGTATATGAATACAACTCCAGCATCGAATCCGGAGCGGATCCCTGTTGGTCTTTCATATTTGCATGCAGTTAAATCAAACGCATTTTGAAAACCGTGCCATTGGTAACGCTTGATGTGCGTTAAATGAACAGAGCACGACCCATTCAGAATGCATTTCAATGAACCACAGAGCCGCACCTGATGACTTTAAAATAGTTTCTTAAAAAAACGGGTAATTTTATTTTCATCACAGCGATGCTGATGCTGTGCCAAACTCTGGGGAGCGGGCAACAAAACACTCCCTTTACAGCGACTATCGACAACCTCTCCTGTCTGGGGTGAAAAACTCAGCCACCCTAATGAATCAGGAGCAACCGGGCGTAGTGACTGAGCACCGGTCGCCTTGAAATAGTTGGCGACAATCGGTAACGCTGCACTGGCCCCAGTCACCTGAGCCGGTTGATTATCATCACGCCCCACCCAAGTTGTGACAATCTGCCGTTCATCAGCCCCGACAAACCAACTATCTCGCAGATCATCGGTAGTCCCGGTTTTACCAGCAATATTAATATTGGGTAATCGCCAACGCAGTGAATGCCCGGTACCAATACGACTCACTTGGATCAAATTAAACAGAATTTGATAGGCCGGCAGCTCATCCCAACGACGTTGATGCCAATCCTCATGGCTATAGACGTTGCGATCCTGATTATCCGTTACCGCAACCACACTATAAAGCGGCCGATAAACCCCTTCGCCATCGAGCGTTTGATAGACCTGTGCGATCTGCAGGGGTGTCAAACTGACCGATCCCAATAACATGGCGGGGAATGGCCGGATCTTTTGATTAAGACCTGCGCGATCCAGCGTCTGAATCACTTTGTCCAAGCCCAGTGACATTCCCAATCGCACCGTGGGGACATTTAGTGAATGAGCCAGTGCTTGATAAAGCATCACCGGCCCTCGAAATTTACGATCATAATTCTGTGGTTGCCAGTTTTGTCCATTATCCTGTGGGATCGATAGTGGGCTATCATCCAATAATTCACCCGGAGTATGACCATTTTCATAGGCCGTCAGATAGATAAATGGCTTAATGAGAGAACCTATCTGCCGCTGTGCATTCAACGCCCGATTAAAACCACTTAATTGCCCATCTCGCCCTGAAACAATCGCTCGAATCGCACCGGTATGGCGATCTGTCACAACCATTGCGACCTGTAAATCAGGGCGATGCATCGCTTTAAGACGCGTATCAGCAGCCTGCTGAGCCTGACGTTCTGCGATCGGTTCAAGCGTCGTAAAAATTCGCAATCCACTCGCCTGTCGCCAGTTTTGCAGGTGGCCATCCAGCCAGTTCTGCACTAACTCCAAAAATCCAGGAACACGCTGATACCCCATGTTCCCCCGAGCGACTAACCCTAAAGGCCGTTTCAAAAACTGTTGATAAGAATCCGCATCCAGATAACCGGCTTGCAACATCAACCGCAACACCACATCCCGGCGTTCTTTGGCCCGCTCAGGATGACGCCACGGATCGTAATAGGATGGCCCCTTCACCAGAGCCACCAGCAAGGCCTGCTGATCAAGACTCAGATCATAAACTGGACGTCCAAAATAAAAATAACTCGCCAAACCAACCCCGTGCACCGAACGATCTCCATTTTGACCGAGATACACTTCATTAAGATAGGTTTCCAAAACTTCATCTTTGGAATAGCGCAGGCTAATCAACACCGCCATATAAGCTTCCTGAGCTTTACGCCACAACGTCCGCTTACGAGTTAGGAAAAAGTTTTTGGCCAGTTGCTGCGTCAGAGTACTTCCCCCCTGAACCGTTCGCCCCGCCATGAGATTAACCAACATCGCCCGAGCAATCGAAGTAATTGAGATCCCTTCATGATGGTAAAAATCACGATCTTCCGTTTGGATCAACGCCTGTGTCAGCGACTTAGGGATCTGAGAGAGGGATACAAACAGTCGATCCTCCTGACTTCCGGTCGATATTCGATCCAGCAAAATCGGATCCAGCCGCAACTGTTCCAAAGTTGCCCCTGTATCGCGATTCTGAATACTCACCAACCGGGTTTGAGAAAATGTTAACAAAATAGGCACTGCACTTTGGCTGCCATCCGGGAAACGAAATGGACGACGGACCATGGCAATTTTAGAAGTCGATGCTGAAAACTCCCCGGAAGACATTGGCCGGCTGACCTTGCGGTAATTCAGTTGTTTCAGTTCCTGTTCCACTTCCATGCGCGTCATCCGCATATTCGGATACAGATGCAACTCTCGCCCATAAACCACCGCCGGGAGCTGCCATTTATGGCCATCAAAACGGTACTTGATTTTACTGTCCAGATAGACGCCCCAAACCGCCATTACCACTAGCCAGACTAAAAACAGCTTCAGCAACAAACGCAACCAAAAGCGCCGCTTAGGGGCTGACTTTGTGACTGTTTTCTGGCTTTTAGAACGACCTGTCGAGGCCGAGGAGCGCTTTTTAGGTGCCGGTTTTGCTTGAGGAGTTCGCTTATTATTCGCCATAAGATCCGCAGAATTTCGTCCAACTTAGCTCACTACGGCGACGCGTAAGAGCCGATACTGTCCTGACTGTCGTCAAAGACGATCATGCCATCATAGCCGTTATGATATCAGCCTATCAAATCAACCATATATCCATTTGCCCAGATCCCGGGAATATTTATCCAAAATCGCAACACCGGACCCCAGCAACGTCCCCCAACAATGTAGCCCGGCAGAAGCGCAGCGGATGCCGGGGATATTTGACAAACGTCGGGGAAACACCTGCAACATAATCCAATAAATCCAATCCCCACATACAAGGAAAACCCGGATTCCATGTTATTGCATCCGGGCTACAATCCGGATACACCACAACCCCTGCAACGTATCCCAACAATGTTTCCCAACACCGTAGCCCGGCAGCAGCAACGCGAATGCCGGGAATATTCGTGACAAACGTCGGGGAAACACCTGCAACATAATCCAATAAATCCAATCCCCACATACGAGGAAAACCCCGGATTCCATGATATTTCATCCGGGCTACAATCCGGATACACCATAACGCCTGCAACGTGCCCCAACAATGTGACCAAACAATGTAGCCCGGCAGCAGCAACGCGGATGCCAGGGAAGATGCGTGAAAATGTAAATAATTTATCATCCCCGCGGGCGTGGGCCCCCGGATTCCATAATATTCCATCCGGGCTACAATCCGGGTACGCCATACCCCCTGCAACGTATCCCAACAACGACCCTCAACACCGTAGCCCGGCAGAAGCAATGCGGATGCCGGGGATATTTGACAAACGCCGGGGAAACACCTGCAACATAATCCAATAAATCCAATCCCCACATGCGAGGAAAACCCCGGATTCCATGTCATTCCATCCGGGCTACAATCCATACAACAACCCCTGCAACGTATTCCAACAACGTTCCCCAACACCGTA
This sequence comes from Celerinatantimonas marina, assembly GCF_046054165.1. Classification (NCBI taxonomy): domain Bacteria; kingdom Pseudomonadati; phylum Pseudomonadota; class Gammaproteobacteria; family Celerinatantimonadaceae; genus Celerinatantimonas; species Celerinatantimonas marina. The sequence goes on from NZ_JBFNXK010000010.1 coordinate 116,727, forward strand.
GCCCGGCAGCAGCAACGCGGATGCCGGGGATATTTGACAAACGCCGGGGAAACACCTGCAACATAATCCAATAAATCCAATCCCCACATGCGCGAAAACCCCGGATTCCATGTCATTCCATCCGGGCTACAATCCGGGTACACCATAACCCCAACAACGTATCCCAACAACGCCCCCCTCAACACCGTAGCCCGGCAGCAGCAACGCGGATGCCGGGGATATTTGACAAACGCCGGGGAAACACCTGCAACATAATCCAATAAATCCAATCCCCACATGCGAGAAAATCCCGGATTCCATGTCATTTCATCCGGGCTACAATCCATATCACGATTTTCCCCGGCAACGTAGCCCGGCAGCAGCAACGCGGATGCCGGGGATATTCGTGACAAACCCCGGATCCCATATCATTCCATCCAGACGAAAATCTATACCCCAATGTAGCCGGTAGCCGTAAAACGGGTGATATATATCAGTAAATCATCCGTTTTTAGCATATATCTTAGATTCATCTATTCGATGTGCATTGTCGTCTCAGAACGAAAGAGTAAAATCAACCCACTTCATAATTATTACAGTTATTTAAGCAAGGAAGAGCCATGAAAGACGAAACCATTGCGATCCACGCAGGTTACCAGAGTGAGCCAACCACCAAAGCTGTTGCTACACCAATCTATCAAACAGCGGCTTATGAATTTGATAATGCGCAACACGGCGCCGATCTTTTTAATCTAGCCGTCCCGGGGAATATCTATACACGGCTGATGAACCCGACCAATGACATTCTGGAAAAACGTCTGGCCGCACTTGAAGGGGGTGTGGCTGCATTAGTCGTGAGCTCAGGTGCGGCCGCTATCAATTATGCGATTCAGAATCTAGTGAGTTTCGGTGACAACATCGTTTCGACTGCGCAACTATATGGAGGGACTTACACCTTGTTTGCCCATATGTTGCCTCAACAAGGAGTCGAAACCCGTTTTGCCAAAGATGAAAGCGTCGAAGCGATTGCCGCTCTAATTGATGATAAAACCAAGGCCGTTTATTGTGAAAGTATCGGTAACCCGGCCGGGAATATCGCGGATATTGAGGCCATTAGTAAAGCTGCTCATGCGAAAGGTGTCCCTGTCATCGTCGATAATACAGTGGCCAGCCCATCACTGTGTAAACCGATTGAATGGGGTGCCGATATTGTCGTGCATTCACTGACTAAATATATCGGTGGACACGGAACAACATTAGGCGGTGCCATTATCGACTCCGGAAAATTCGATTGGGCCGCTCATGCGGATCGTTTTCCGCAATTTACCACGCCAGAAGCCGCTTATCATGGAGTCGTTTATACTGATGCTTTTGGCCCAGCCGCCTATGTAGCCCGAGTTCGGACAGTTTCGTTACGCAATACCGGTGCGACCTTAGCACCAATGAATGCCTTCTTACTGATGCAGGGATTGGAAACGCTGGCGCTGCGCATGGAACGTCATACTGAAAATGCCCTCAAAGTCGCTCAATATCTGCAATCACATCCATTGGTCGAATGGGTCAGCTATGCGGGCCTGAGTGATAACCGCTACTATCCACTGGCTGAAAAGTATATGAAAGGCAAACCGGCGTCACTGCTTTCATTCGGACTCAAAGGGGGTTATGCCGCCGGGGTCAAATGTTACGATGCACTGAATCTGTTTAAACGACTGGTAAATATCGGCGATGCCAAATCGCTTGCCTGTCACCCAGCTTCGACTACCCATCGGCAGATGAGTGATTCTGAACAGTTAGAAGCTGGAGTTCGCCCGGAAATGCTACGGTTATCCATCGGGATTGAACATATCGACGATATCCTTGCCGATTTGGAACAAGCTTTAGCCGCTAGCCAAAACTAGCCTTCATACGCATGTCAATCCATCGATACGGTCTGAACCCAGATCAGCCGTATCGACTGTTTATTTTTTACAAGACACTCTCTCATAAAGCCGCTAATCTTAGATCGTTTGTTCACTCTGTATTATTCGGCTTATGGATCAGATCAATTATTACAGCACCGAAGATCAATCGATCAGCCTCATAGAAGGTCAGTATCAAACCTTTGCGTTTGCCCGTCACTATCATCTTGATTATCATTTTGGGCTGATCACCGAAGGCCAGCAGTGCTTTACCCATCAGGGGCAAAAACACTGTGCGCCCAGTGGCACATTGATTATTATGCCGCCCGATGAGTTACACGATGGTCATCCCGCTCAAGAATCCGGCTATCAGGTTCGGGTTTTTACCGTTGCGCCGGACTGGTTTTCTCAGCAATTACACCTACATCCCGATCATGAACTGGTCGGATTTAGTCAATCACTGATCCGGGATCCGGAACTCTTTCAGATACTGGTCCAAACCCATCAGGCTTTAGCACAAAACAATATCTGTCAACTGGCGAAGGACTGCCTGCCCTATGAAGGATTTGCCCCGCTGATTGAACGTTACGGTAGCCTTAAGGCATCGTCGCCCTATCGTCTCGGCAAGCAAACGCTGAATTCTCTGCGAGAATTTTTAATGGCCCATCTGGATCAACCAGTTCATCTGCAACAATTAGCCGATTTATGTCAGTTGAGTCCATCACAGTTTCAGCGCTATTTTAAAGCGACAACTCAGATGACCCCTTATGCCTGGCAAACTCGATTGCGTCTGGAGCAAGCGATGAAGCTACTCAAAGAGCAGCAATCCAGCACCGAAGTGGCTCTTCAGGTTGGTTTTTATGATCAAGCCCATTTTTGCAAAGCATTTAAACAAACCTATGGCGTCACCCCCTCTCAAATTCGTTAAAGCTCGCAGTCTGCATCCTCTTCACCACATGGCCGATTTCAGTAACAAAAGATCACTCGTTCCGAAAACTGTCGATTTTTTACAAGCGCACATCTCACTCTCTTAGCACAATAGCAACATCGATGAAGGGAGTTGTTATGAATGAAGTTCACATTTTAATGACGCTGGCGACGGTTCATTTTATTGCATTAATGAGCCCGGGGCCGGATGTCGCTTTAGTGGTTCAAAATGCCGCGCACTATGGCCGTAAAACCGGTTTTTATATCGCCCTCGGCCTGTCGTTTGGCATTCTGACCCATTCCACATTAAGTATTACGGGCATTAGTTATCTGGTCCACCAGCAGCCTTTATTATTTGCACTCTTACAAATCGCCGGCGGTGGCTACCTATTCTATTTAGGATGGCATGCGGGCTGGGCCACACTCAAAAACTGGGCTCAGGCAACCTCACTCAACCAGATGCCCGCGCAGCTGCTCTCTAGCCGAAGACAGGCCTTTACCCGTGGTTATCTGACCAATCTACTCAACCCCAAAGCACTGGTATTCTTTGTCAGCCTCATGTCAACCTTGATCCCGGCCGGCATGCCGATGAGTGGCAAAGGTATCGCACTTGTGATCCTGTGGGGACTTTCTCTATTTTGGTTTGCTCTGCTGGCTTGGCTACTTTCTACCGCCAGATTCCAACGGCATATCAGTGCCGCCAGTCGCTATATTGATCTTCTGTGTGCGCTGATCTTTTCAGTGATCGGAATAGTCATCTGGTGGCACGCCTGGCCGGTACTATTCACGGCGTAACTGGCGATTGGTTTTTTGTGTTGCCACACTACGGGTCGGATCTTCCGGCCAGGGATGTTTCGGATAACGTCCTCGCATCTCTTTGCGAACTTGGGAATAACCATTTTGCCAAAAACTGGCCAGATCCTGGGTGAGTTGCAGAGGGCGTCCGGCCGGTGACAGTAATTCAATAGTTAATGCGATTCGGCCACCAGCCACCGTCGGAGTTTGTGGCTCGCCAAACATTTCTTGCAATTTAAGGGAGATCCGCGGCGATTGCCCGGGCTGATACTGGATCGGCACCCGTCGCCCCGAAGGAGCCCGATAATGAGTCGGTGCCCATTGCTCCAACTGTTGCTGTTGTGACCAATCCAGATGATGTCGGATCATGCCCGACCAATCGAGTGCCGTTAACTGTTTGTAACGGGTGATATCACCTAAATAGCCTCCCAACCATTGTTCTGGATGCTCCAGTAAACCATCATCACTCACATCTGGGAAATCATGCTCGGGAAACCATTGCCGAACGCAAATGATGCGATCACGCAACGCCTGAGCTTCATCAGGGATCGGCAACCAATCGATTCCCCGCCGACGGATCATCTGGCTCCATTCCCGAATCAACGCTTCGGCATCAGCTGAGCTTCCCGGCTGACGAGCGAAAACCAGCGCCCCTAAACACTGACGTCGTTCACTGATGAACATCTGCCGCGCCTCATCAAACTCATAACGAGACTGCCAGTCAAACCAGTGAGGATAAAACTCCCGCAGCGCCGCCTCAGTTAACGGTGCCGAAAGATAAAGTCGCCCGCTGGACTGTCTCGGTTGCCAACCGACATCCAGCGCCACAATCAATGCCTGATCGGTTTGTTGAGCAGCAACGGCAAAGCCATTGGCCAACAGATAATGACGCTGATCGGCTCGGCGCTGACCGATCCGATCCGGAAGTGCCGCAGCCAATAAAATGCCATCCAGCGGATGTTCCGGCCGGTCAATCAACGAAGTCGCGTGAAGCGAAGTGGCATAACGTCGGGCTTGTTGCAGGAGCTGCTTTTTGAGCACACCATCGAGCCGGCGCAGCGCATCTTCCAGCCACCCCGTTTCCGCTCGTGGTAATGATTGCTCCAGTAATGCCGCAAGATAGCAACCTCGCGCCAGCGCATCAGCTTGACCGTTCTTAGCCAGATCTTGCGCTTTGAGCAGCAATGCCATACTTCTCGGCTCACTGCTCAATTGGCTCAATGTCCGTACACTTCCATTCAGCCCGCCTTGCTCATCGACTAATGCCAGTTGTCGGAGCAATGCTTCAGCACCTTCCAGAGCCCCTTTCGGCGGGGGATCGACCCAGTTTAAATCATCACTGTCGGCGCCCCAGAGTTTCAGTTGGAACACCAGTGAACTCAAATCACTACGCAGGATCTGGGGATCGTTAAAACGGGGACGATGGTTGAGCAGTTCGGCGCTATACAGCCGAACGCACCTTCCCGCCTGCTGACGCCCGGCTCGTCCGGCGCGTTGCTCCGCTGAGGATTGACAGATCATGCGGGTAGTCAAACGGGTCACTCCACTGGCGGCATGATACTGCGCGACCCGTTCCAAACCGCTATCAACCACCATAGTGATCCCATCAATCGTCAACGAAGTCTCAGCGATATTCGTCGCTAATACGACTTTACGCAGCCCTTGTTGGGGGGGAGCAATAGCGGTGCGCTGCTCTGAAAGTGACAACTGCCCATACAAGCTGTAAACCTGGACATCATCTGGAACACGGAGCACCTGAGCCACTCGCTTAATTTCTAATACACCGGGTAAAAATACCAAGATATTCCCCGGTTGCTCATCCAATAATTGCGATATCACCCGACCGCAATGACTCTCTAATGGCTCATCAACGCGAGTCTGCGGCTGATAATCGATCGCTACCGGATAGCTGCGCCCTTCACAAGATAGAATGACCGCCTGAGGTAAGGTCCGTTGTATCGCACTGATATCCAAGGTGGCGGACATCACTAACAATCGGAGTGAGTCATTGACCTCTCCGGCTTCCTGACATAGGGCTAGCCCCAGATCCGCCTGCAGACTCCGTTCGTGAAACTCATCGAAGATGACCAAACTCACGGACTCGAGCAATGGATCATCTTGCAACATTCGGGTTAAGATCCCTTCAGTCACGATCAGAAGCTGAGTGTGGCGGCTGCGTTTGGACTCACCGCGCATTTGGTAGCCCACCCGCTCACCCACCGATTCTCCAAGCTGTTCGGCCAGATAACTGGCGATATGCCGCGCTGCTAAACGTCGTGGTTCCAGCATCACGACCAAGCCTTCTAACTGACCTTGTTCAAGAATAGCCAGCGGCACCGCAGTTGATTTACCGGCCCCCGGCGGAGCCGCTAACAGGATCTGCCGCTCATGCTTCAGTGCGGTTAATAACGGGGCAATGATCGATTCGACAGGTAATGAACTCACAACTATTTAGATCAATAAAAATAAGAAAAGTAACGGTAGTGTATAAAATTTAAAGGCCGTGGACGACCCAAATCACATCGCCATCCCTCGCAATTATTTACTTGCGCAGTCATTGAACAGTCGATACTTCGAGGTAAATTCGGTGTTAAGATTGCGCTTTAACTTGTGGCTCATTTAATGTTGAGGTTCATATGAAGCGCACCCTTATTCGCGGTTTGCTCAATGTGTTACCCATGGCACTCAGCCTGTGGATCTTTTGGTCTTTGTTTGCCTCGCTCGATGAGCTCGGCAATGCCATCTTGTCGCTGGTCGGCCTACAGAAAGTATTTACCGGCACCGGTTTCTTGTTAGTCGTACTGCTGGTATTTGCTGCCGGTTTATTATTTTCGGTCAGCCCAATTGTGTGGTTGTGGAGCTGGATTGAACGACAACTCATGCGTTTTCCACTCTTTAAGTCGGTCTACGGTAGTATCCGAGATATTGCTTCTTTGATGAACAATGACCCATCGAAGCCGAAACATCAGCAAACTGTGTTGGTCAGGCAAGCTAATGGGAGCTATGTGGTGGGCTTTATGATGGCCGAATCCGTCCCTCATCCGCTACAAGATGCGCTCCCCGATGGGCAGTGGGTTCCGGTACTGTTCCAGATGTCTTATCAAATGGCAGGGGTCACCAGTTTAGTCAAACGTGAAGACTTGATCTGGGTGGATTGGTCCTTTGAAGAAGCAATGCGTTTTAATCTGACAGCGAGCCTTTCAAAACCGGCCGAAGATGAGGCTGAAAAATAACCTTTAGCAAATTTTTAACCTGAACATGCCCTTATTGGTGCAAAATTGTGTATAATCATGCCGTATTATTTTGATAATACGTGTAATCTCATAACGAACCGACCGGTTTGCCTTGGTTCGTGATGGCCAACATTGTCCACGGTTGGCTTGAGTTCCCATCGAAGGAGTGATGTTTTACCGCGGGAACTTAGTATTTTAGAGATTACTTACAAAAACGATTAACCCAAAAAGCAGAAAGTTGGTTGTCTTGCCTATAGTAAAACAAGCTTAGCTTGTTCAACGACTAGCCGAGATAACCTTTCAACTAATGGGAGTGTTCATGTCTTTTAAAACCAGTATTAACGCACCGGTCTTTTATCCATCGGTGATTTGTCTTTTTGCGCTGGTCCTTGTGGGAGTGATTTGGCCTCAATCCGCGCAGAGCCTCTTTAATAGTGTACAAAGCTGGCTACAAATTAAAGCCGGTTGGCTCTACATCTTAGGAGTCGCCGGATTCCTCATTTTTATTGTTTTCATTATGCTCAGCCGTTACGGAGATATTAAGCTGGGTCCGGACCACTCGGAGCCAGATTACAAATATGGCACCTGGATTGCCATGCTATTCTCCGCCGGGATGGGGATCGGTTTGATGTTCTTTGGGATCGGTGAACCAGTGATGCACTTTTTAGCGCCACCAGATGCCGATCCGCAAACGATGGCCGCCGCTAAAGAGGCCTTAAAAATTACCTTCTTCCATTGGGGCCTCCATGCCTGGGCTATCTATGCGGTTGTTGCTTTAAGTTTGGCCTATTTTAGTTACCGACATAAATTACCATTGCTGCCACGAAGTTCGTTGTATCCGCTCATCGGTGATCGCATTTATGGCCCGATTGGTCATATTGTGGATACTTTTGCAGTCATCGGGACCGTGCTGGGGGTGGCCACATCGCTAGGCTTTGGTGTCGCGCAGGTGAACTCAGGTCTGCATTATCTGATTGGTGACCGCTTACCCATCTCGGCAACGGTGCAGGTGGGATTAATTATCATCATTACTTGTATGGCCACTATTTCGGTGGTTACCGGTGTTGATAAAGGGATTAAGATCCTCAGTGAACTGAATATGGGTCTGGCCTTTTTACTGATGATGTTTGTGTTGTTGGTTGGCCCCACCGTCGACCTGCTACAACATTTTGTCCAAAACACCGGGGCTTACTTGAGCGATATTGTCAATAAGACCTTTAATCTCTATGCCTATCAGCAAAAAAATGACTGGCTGGGCGGCTGGACCTTGTTCTACTGGGGCTGGTGGATCTCTTGGTCACCTTTTGTTGGGACTTTTATCGCCCGAGTGTCTCGCGGCCGAACCATCCGACAATTTTTAGTAGGCGTGATGTTTGTACCAACTGGGTTCACCTTCTTGTGGATGACTATTTTCGGCAACTCGGCCATTGATGCCATCGTCAATCACGGTGCCAAATATCTAGCCGATGCCGTTTCTTCTGACGTGTCAGTGGCTCTATTTACTTTCTTTGAACACCTCCCACTAAGTGGTTTGTTATCTATTTTAGGCGTCTGTCTGGTAGTCACGTTCTTTGTCACCTCATCTGACTCCGGCTCACTCGTGGTTGATAACTTAACCTCCGGCGGTGATGAAAATGCCCCGGTATGGCAACGGGTCTTCTGGGCTCTGGGTGAAGGGGTCGTCGCCTCAGCGCTACTTCTGGCCGGTGGGCTAAAAGCCCTACAAACAGCATCTATTGCCAGTGCCATGCCATTTTTGATTATTATGGTACTGATGTGTATCGGGCTATTCAAAGCACTAAAAGATGACCGCCTGAAGCTAATGAGTGTGCGTTTACATAGCTCCACCGTTCAGTACGCCAAAACCAGTATGCCATGGCAGGAACATCTGGACGTGTTGATTTCACATCCCTCCTATAAAGAAGCCCGAGCTTATTTGGATCAAATTGCGGAAGATGCGCTCACTGTGGTACAAAAAGAGTTTAAACGCCGCCAAATCGATGCTGATTTGCACTACGACAACGATAATGACCGAATTCGATTGATTATCAATGACGAAGTTCAGCAAACCTTTGTGTATGCGTTGCGCGTGCGAAGTTATACCTTACCGATGCTGTCAGATGACAGCGATAAAAACTATTATCGGGTCGAGGTATTCCTAGAGCATGGTGGCCAATATTATGATGTGATGGGTTACACCGCTGAACAGCTGCAAGCCGATGTTGTGACTCAATACGAAAAATACCGTCATTATCTACATCTATCCAGTGCGGAATATGTAAGCCAATAATTTTAAAATCAGGGCGTTATCATTTGAGTTGATCATAAATATGTCAATAGGATCGATACGCCCAGCGTCCTTCAATCGTCAAACAGTAAGCCCCTATCACCCTCTCTATGAGATCAAAAAGAGGCTTCATTTGCCACAGCAGGAATGACATGAAGTTTACCCCCGAATTAGTTCCCGGCATTCTTATTCGTCGTTATAAACGCTTTTTAGCCGATATCCAAATGCCCGATGGAACCGTCATCACCGCCCATTGTGCCAATACCGGCGCTATGACCGGCTGTGCCGAACCGGGCTGGAAAGTTTGGCTTCGTGATAGCCAAAACCCCAAACGGAAATGCCGCTACAGTTGGGAACTGGTCGAAAATAGTCAGGGCGACCGCATCTGTATTAATACCTCCAGAGCCAACGAAGTTGTCGCAGAAGCGATTGAAGCCGATCAGATTTCCAAATTGACAGGATACGAAAGTTTGTCCAGAGAAGTGCGTTATGGACAAGAAAATAGTCGAATTGACCTATTACTTCAGCATCCGGATCGGGCAGACTGCTACATCGAAGTTAAAAGTGTCACCCTTCTGGGAGAATCAGGAATCGGACGCTTTCCTGATGCCAAAACGCTACGAGGACAAAAGCATTTAAGAGAACTCATGGCGGTGGCTCATAAGGGCCAACGAGCGGTATTGCTATTCGCCGTCATGCACTCCGGCATCCAACGGGTCAGTATCGCCCAGCATATTGATCCAAACTATGCCAAACTATTAGAGCAAGCTCTTGAGGCTGGGGTCGAGATTATTTGCTGGCGGTTTAGTTGTACTCCGCAACAGATCCAGGAGGATGGCCCACTTTCGTTTTTTTTATGAAAAGATCATCTAAGACTTGCCACAAAACATGCTCTTTTCATTTGCGCCGTTACCCGCTTTCTGATATAGATAGCGGCCATTGGATTTTCGACGGACTGACGTCGAGGACTAATTTAGGAGAGAAGGCATGCCTGAAGGCAAAAAAAAGACGCTAGGTGTACTTTCTATCGCGGGTGTTGAGCCATACCAGGCGAAACCCGGCGAAGAATACATGAACGAGGCTCAAAAAGATCACTTCCGGATTATTCTGGATGCTTGGAGACGCCAGCTTCATCAAGAAGTCGATCGCACGGTCACTCACATGAAAGATGAGGCCGCTAATTTTCCTGATCCAGTCGACCGAGCAGCTCAGGAAGAAGAATTCAGTCTGGAACTTCGTACGCGGGACCGTGAACGTAAACTCATTAAAAAAATTGAGAAAACGTTGCAGAAAATCGATGACGATGATTTTGGTTTTTGTGAATCATGCGGTGTTGAAATCGGTATTCGTCGCTTAGAAGCACGCCCAACGGCTGACCTTTGTATCGACTGCAAAACGCTGGCAGAAATCAAAGAAAAACAGATGGCCGGCTAATAAGCTAACGATCTCGATTCAGGCAGTTTTGCTGCCTGAACTACTTTATGAATAAAACAAGCTATGTCGGCCGATTTGCGCCTTCTCCATCAGGACCACTCCATTTCGGTTCACTTGTCACAGCACTCGGAAGTTATCTCCAAGCTAAATCCAAGCAGGGCCAGTGGTTGGTTCGTATTGAAGATATCGATCCTCCCCGAACCGTCGCGGGGGCGGCTCAAATAATTTTACAACAGCTGCACACCTTTGGCTTACATTGGGATGGCCCGATTATCTATCAAAGTCAACGAACATCCCTCTATCAATCTTATATTGATCGCTGGCTGGAACAAGGATTGGCTTATTATTGTCAATGCACACGCCGGGAAATTAAAGCGCGTGGAGGGATCTACGATGGTCACTGCCGAACACTGCATTTAAACGCAGCATCACAACGGGCGATCCGGGTGCACTGCCCCACACCGGCGACAGGTTTTTTTGATCAGCTTCGGGGTTGGCACCCCCTGAAACCAGCCTTGGCCCATGAAGATTTGGTAGTCCGTCGTAGCGATGGTTTCTACGCGTATAATCTGGTCGTCGTCATCGATGATCTTGATGCCGGGATCAGTGAAATTGTCAGAGGGAGTGACCTACTGGAGCCTACAGCACGACAGTGTAACATGTATCGCTTGCTGCAAGCCAAAGAACCGGACTATCTGCATCTACCGCTCGTTCGTGATAACAATGGGCGCAAACTGAGCAAACAAAATCATGCACCGATGCTGGATCCATTACATATTCAGGACCAATTACACGCTGCGCTCGCTTTTTTAAATCATCCGGTTCCAGAAATCTGGAAAAATGAGTCCCCGGCCCGATTACTTGATAAAATGGCTTCTATTTGGGATTGTCAGCGCATAAACTGGCGTGATCTGAACTAATCATATTTTCATTTGAACCGAGCTGGGCTATATTAGCGGCCTATTTCATCAAGGTGGAGGAATAGCTATTTTTCGCCGAATCATTAAGGCGTGTAGTCAAATGCTACAGCAGGAACACGAACCCGAACAAGTAGCCATCGGGAAAACTATTATTCCGCGCGCCGAACACACAATTTCCCGACAAGATATCAGTGAGAATGCACTGAAAGTACTTTACCGTCTACACAAGTCCGGCTATGAAGCTTATTTAGTCGGGGGGGGAGTCCGGGATTTATTGCTTGGGAAAAAACCCAAAGACTTTGACGTCACCACCAATGCCACGCCCGAAGAAGTGAAAAAGCTATTTCGAAATTGTCGGCTGGTTGGTCGCCGCTTTCGCCTAGCCCATATTTTATTTGGCCGGGAAATCATTGAAGTAGCCACCTTTCGAGGTCATCATCATGACAACGACGATGATGATGACGATCAAAAAACGCATCTGCAATCTGAACAAGGCATGTTACTGCGGGATAATGTTTACGGAACTCTGGATGAAGATGCCGAACGCCGTGATTTCACGATTAATGCCCTCTATTACAATATCGCGGATTTTAGTATCGTCGACTTTGCCGGTGGACTTGATGACATTGAACAACATCAACTGCGATTGATTGGCGATCCTGAAGTCCGGTATCACGAAGATCCAGTACGGATGCTGCGTGCCATCCGCTTTGCCGTCAAACTCGGCTTTAAACTGTCTGATGAAACCCGTCAGCCGATTGCTCAGTTAGCCCATCTGCTCCGGGATATTCCGGCGGCTCGGCTATTTGAAGAATGTCTCAAACTATTCTTAGCTGGCGAAGGGAAACGTACCTTCCTGATGCTCCGTGAATATGGTTTACTCTACGCCTTATTTCCACAACTCAAGCCATTGCTGAGTAATGATGATCACAATCAGGCACTCGACTTTATTTGTCGTAGCTTAGATAGTACCGATCAACGCGTTCGTCAGGAACAACGAGTCACTCCGGCCTTTATTTTTGCGGCCATACTGTGGCCGGTCTTAGAAATTCGGATTCAGGAAGTCCTCACCGAGCTGTCATTGTCTCCAAACGATGCTTCGGCACTGGCCATGAATCAAATATTGGACGTTCAGTGCAAAAGTGTGGCCATTCCTCGTCGGTTTACCAGTGCGATTCGGGAAATCTGGGAACTCCAGGGCCGTCTGGCCAAACGTCAGGGCAAACGAGCCAAACGGAGTCAAGAACATCCGCGTTTTCGGGCTGCGTTTGATTTTCTGGAACTGCGGGCTGCGGCGACAGAAGATCCACAGCTAACCGAGCTGGCGACATGGTGGCAGAGTTACCAACAGGCGAATGAAAAAACACGGTTTGAGATGACCAAAGAATTAGGCTCCGGTCGTCCTCGTCGTGCTCGAAAACCTAAATCATCAACTCGTCCACACCGCAAAGCCCCTCGGGCATCCAACTCAACACATTCATCATGATCCGTACTTATATTGGTTTAGGGAGTAATCTAAAAAACCCTAAACAACAACTACAAGCGGCCATTCAGGCTTTGGCCGCACTTGAGCATTGTCGATTCATAACGGCATCGGGGCTCTACGCCAGCCAACCGATGGGGCCTCAGGATCAGCCCGATTATATGAATGCCGTCATTGCTCTGGAAACATCCTTAGAGGCCCATCAGTTATTAGACTGTACCCAAAAAATCGAACTTGATCAGGGGCGTGTGCGTAAATCCGAGCGCTGGGGACCCCGAACACTAGACCTCGACTTATTGCTCTATGGCGATCAGGTCATCAATAGTGAACGACTGACCATTCCCCATTATGGTTTGGAACAACGTGAGTTTGTTCTCATTCCGCTCGCAGAAATTGCGCCAGAGTTGCGACTACCCGGCCACCAGCAAAAAGTCAGCCAGCTCGCAGCCGCAATCGACCCGAATGGACTGGTTTGTATCGAAGATGAAGCCCAGTGGGCACGGCCCCTACTCATTTCAGATTAATCAGAGGAGAATGTTGCTATGAGTCAACCTAAATCGATTGCCACGCTGCAAAAGATGAAAGAGCAACATCAGAAAATCGCAACCATTACCGCCTATGACGCCAGCTTTGCTGGATTGTTTGATACGGTGGGGATTGATGCCATTCTCATAGGAGATTCACTGGGAATGGTTGTACAAGGACATTCCTCAACGCTCCCTGTCACTGTTGACGATATGGTCTACCATACACAAGCCGTGGCTCGAGCCACCTCTCAAACCCTCATTCTATCCGATATGCCATTCATGGCCACCACATCGCTGGAAGTCACACTACAAAATGCAGCCCGATTAATGCGAGCTGGGGCACAGATGGTGAAAATTGAAGGCGGTGCCTGGCTGTGTGACACCATTCAGGCATTAGTACGACGGGCGGTTCCGGTCTGTGTTCATATGGGACTCACTCCCCAATCAGTCCATGTTTTCGGGGGATATAAAGTTCAAGGGCGCGGTGATGAACAAGCCCAGCAACAATTTATTGAGCAAGCCCAAGCGGTTGAACGAGCCGGAGCTCAGCTTCTGGTGTTAGAATGTGTTCCCGCGAAATTAGCCGAGCAGGTCACTCAGGCCGTGCAAATACCAGTCATTGGGATCGGTGCAGGTAACGCTACTGATGGCCAAATTTTAGTCATGCACGATGCCTTGGGGATTACTCAAGGGCATATTCCTAAGTTCGCTAAAAACTTTCTGAATGAGGCGCCGGATATTCAAAGTGCTATCCGACTTTATATTGAACAAGTCCAACAGGGAATATTTCCCGGACTAGAACACACATTTAATTAATCATGCTGATACATACAGATCCTCAATCCGTTCAACAGCTCACCCGGCAATGGCGAGCTAATGCAGAACACATTGCGTTTGTGCCAACGATGGGTAACTTACATCATGGGCATTTAACACTGATTGAAAAAGCCAAAGAAATAAGTGATAAAGTCGTCGTCTCTATCTTCGTCAATCCGATGCAATTTGATCGCAGCGAAGACTTTGACAGTTACCCAAGAACGCCTAAGGACGATCTCGAAAAGTTGGAACAAGCGGGTGTCGATGTTGTTTTTATGCCCACGGATCGTGATATTTATCCAGATGGCTTTGAAAAAAGCAGCTCTGTTTATGTCCCCCATTTAAGCGATGTTCTTGAAGGCGCACTGCGACCTGGACATTTTAAAGGCGTCGCAACTGTGGTCACCAAGCTATTTAATATCGTAACTCCAGATGTAGCTTGCTTCGGAGAAAAAGATTTTCAACAGTTGGCTTTAATTCGTAAACTGACCGCTGATTTAATGCTGCCGATTACCATCCAGTCAGTCCCGGTAATTCGTTATGAAGACGGTTTGGCGATGAGTTCACGGAATCGTTTTCTGACTCCAGCTGAACGCGATATCGCCCCGCAATTGACCCGCACTTTAAGGCAGATGGGCCAACAGCTCCAGCATGGGGAAAGTGCGGTCACTGTTCGTGAAATGGGGATCCAGCAACTCACCCATACCGGCTTTCGGGTCGATTCACTCGATATTATGGATGCTCGAACACTCACCGAGATCAATCAGCACTCGCAGCAAGCGGTCATTCTGGCCTCAGCCTATTTAGGTATACCCCGCTTAATCGATAATTGGGTCGTTGAGCTATCACCATCGATTTAACCTAAAATTCAAGAGAATTATCATGGAATTAACGTTACTACAATCTAAGTTGCACCGCGTTCGGGTGACACTCGCAGAGCTCAACTACGAAGGCTCATGTGCCATCGATCAGGATTTTATGGATGCAGCTGGAATTTTAGAATATCAGGCCATTGATATTTACGACGTCGATAATGGCGAACGTTTTTCAACCTATGCGATCCGTGCGGAACGAGGTTCAAAAATCATTTCAGTCAACGGTGCAGCTGCTCGCAAAGCCTCGGTTGGCGATAAATTGATTATTTGTACGTTTGCCCGGATGAGTCCGGAAGAAGCCCGCGATCACCGTCCGACCATCGTCTTATTTGATGAAAAAAATGAGATTAAAGGCACTAAAAATGCCATCGCCGTCCAAATGGCTGAATAAGTTCGAATGAAGCCACGCAATGCGTGGCTTTACTTTCACTTTCTCGCTTTTTTAAGCCTTCGACGAAAACGCTTCTGGACCATCCAGACAACTCGACTTCCCAATAATACCGCGCCAATTACCCCATAAATAACCGCTTGTTGATAACTGGAACGCACCTGCCAAAATAGATGTAACCAAGAAAACAACAGTGCCGGATAGACCAAATAGTGCAATCGCTGCCAGTTTCGTTTCAAACGCCGCATCCAACCGTTGGTGGATGTGAGCCCTAAGACCACCAAGATCACAACCGCAGGAATCCCCATCCAAATATAAGGTCGTTGGAGCAATTCATCCCCCAAACGATGCAGATCGCTCCCTAAAATAAACAGGTAGTAAGCCAGCAGATGTAACAATGCATAAAACAGGGTAAATAATCCGAGCATGCGCCGGTGTAACATCAACCACGACCATTTGAAATAGCGGGCACCAAAGGATACACACAGGGTCATCAACAAAAAACGTAATGCCCAAAATCCACTTTCATGCACTAAGGTCTGTGCTGGATCAGCCCCCAAGGATTGGCTTAGCGCGCCGCCCACCAGCCATATCACCGGAAGGATGCCCAGCACAAAGATAAGCCAGCGCCGGATGCGAACAGGTATTTTCATCTTAAAAATTCGCCTTTAAATTCATTCCCCGATAAAGGTCCGCCACTTCGGAATAACCGTTATACAACTGGGTTGGGATAATATTCGGGCGAAATAATCCGGATGGCAGTCGCCGCTCTTTTTTCTGACTCCAGCGAGGATGATCAACGGCCGGGTTCACATTGGCATAAAATCCGTACTCCTGAGGCGCAATCTGCTGCCAGGTATTCAGCGGCTGTTGCTCTGTCAGCTCAATTTTTACAACTGATTTAATACTCTTAAAACCATATTTCCACGGAACGACCAACCGTAAAGGCGCTCCGTTCTGATTGGGCAATGGTTTACCATATAAACCCACAGCCATAATGGTCAACGAATGCATCGCCTCATCCATACGCAACCCTTCAACATAAGGCCAATCAATCGTGGCAAACGCACTGGCCTGCCCCGGCATCTGCTCCGGTCGCAGCACCGAGGTAAACTTCACATATTTAGCTCGGCTATTGGGTTTGACCTGTGTTAATAGTTGCGCCAATGGGAAACCAATCCATGGGATCACCATCGACCAAGCCTCCACACAGCGTAATCGATAGATCCGCTCTTCTAAGGTCACTTTACTAAGCAGATCTTCTAGATTAAAGGTGGTCGGTTTGTCCACTTCACCACTCACTTCCAGCTGCCAGGGAAATGGATTAAACGAACCACTATTTCTCGCCGGATCGGTTTTCTGATAGCCGAATTCATAAAAGTTGTTATAACTAATCGTATCCTGAAAAGGCGTCAGCTCCTCAGAAATAGCCATTTGATTCGGAGTAGCCCCAGCAATCTGCTGATTGAGCCAACCGGGACGCGCTTGAGAAAGTGTCTCATCCGCCGCAATCTGAGTGGGTTTAGCCTGAGCGAACGACGGGACCAAGGTGCTCGCTCCCAGAGCTAGCGAACCTTTCATAAACTGACGACGGGCTTTATAGATAGCCTCGGGAGTGACATCCGCTTCGGTTAATGGGGGATTCTTTTTAAATAACATCGCAAGCTCCTGTAATCATCATGGCTGATTAAGATATCTGGTTTAATTCAGTCGTGGCTTACGTTGTGTTTATTACAGAAAAAATCGAATTTATTCCAATAACAAGATAAAAAAGCAGAGTATCCAAACAGACTTTTCAAAAAATACGATGGCAGAAGCAATCTCCCCCTCAAGGGAAACGCCTGAGTTAAGCGCTTAAGATGATGTGAACAGCCTACCTCAAGATCGCGACAAGCCCGTCAGGAACCACAGCCCTGACGGGAAATTCACTTCAGATGATTGAATCAGTTATTTCAATTTCGAAGCACAGGCAGCTTGATCTAAATCGGCCTGTAACTGCCAAAGCTGCTGGCCGCTCGCGGCATATTTACGCTCAAAGGGGGTCAGTGGTTGCTCAGCGACAAACGAAAACGGCTGACAGTTCACACCATAGCAGTTCAGCGCCTGCGCGCACTCGCGAAGGTATAGTTCCCAATTACTCCGGACCTGCAACACCCCTCCCAACGCAACCAAAGCCGGAAAGGCATTACTCGCATACCAACGGCGCAGCAACTGAGCCGGTTTAGGCCAAGGGGTTGGATATAGCAAAAAATGCCGCCACAATTTTAATCCATGCTGATCCATTAACCGCCACACATCATTCAGATCGGCCCGCAGTAACAGATAATTAGCCTGCTGATTACGATAGGCATGATGCTTGTCCAGACGAACGCCCGATTTATCGATCCCGACAACCCGCGCTTCGGGATACAACGCCGCAATCTGGGCCGTACTCTCGCCCACACCGCAGCAGGAATCCAAAATCAATGGCCCCGATGGGTGCTCATCCAGCCACCGGAGCATCTGTTCAAAGGCTTGCAAGCTATGATCGGCAACCGGTCGTCGATTGGCATGCTGGCGATAGCGCTCGACCCGTGCAATCAACTTGGGATGAATATCCGGTTGCGGAGAGATCACCGGACGGGAATTTCCTTTTTTAGCTTCGTAAACCATAACCACGTTTAATTAAAATATATGCCCACAGGTACAACGCGATAATAAACAGCGTTAAGACACCAAATGAAAAGCTTAATGGCACATCATTAATCCCTAAAAATCCGTAGCGAAAAGCGCTCACCATATACACAATCGGATTAAAGTGCGACAACCCCTGCCAAAAACTAGGGAGCAATGATATGGAATAAAAGACCCCCCCCAGATAAGTCAACGGAGTCAAAACAAACGTCGGAATAATACTGATATCATCGAACGACTGCGCATAGATCGCGTTAATCAGCCCTCCCAACGAAAATAATATAGAGGTAAAACAAACCGTTAATACAATCACGGGAATACTATAGATATGGACCGGTACAAAAAATAGTGATACCAATGAAACCAACACCCCGACACACAGTCCACGGGCCATCCCACCACCGATGAAGCCAAAAATAATCACATAATTCGGGATCGGTGCCACTAATAGCTCTTCGATATTATGTTGAAATTTAGAGCTAAAAAACGACGACGCCACATTCGAATACGAATTGGTAATCACCGACATCATAATCAGGCCCGGAACAATAAACTGCATATAGCTGAATCCGGACATCTCACCGACTCGACGACCAATAATATTTCCGAAGATCACAAAATACAGCGTCATGGTAATAGCGGGAGGAACTAACGTTTGCACCCAGATCCGGGAAAAACGATGGATCTCTTTATCCAGGATGCTTCGAAATGCGATCCAATACACACCTGCATTCATAATTTAACTATCTCTCCCATGCTCAACCAACGACACAAACAACTCTTCTAAACGGTTGGCTTTATTGCGCATACTCGCCACTTCAATCCCCTGCTCACTCAACTGACTGAACACATGATTAAGTCCGGAACCTTTATGCACCACAACTTCCAACGTCGAACTATCGACTAAATGGCTTTCAATATCATTTAATGCGGGGCTCTCAACCGGTTGGGTCAGATCCAAAATAAAGGTTTCTTTTGTTAATTTAGAAAGTAGTCCTCGCATAGAGGTATTCTCAACCAACAAACCCTGATCAATGATACCAATATGCCGACAGAGCATTTCGGCTTCTTCCAGGTAATGAGTCGTCAGAATGATTGTCACTCCTTGCTGATTCAAATCCCGTAAGAAATCCCACATTGAACGCCGCAATTCAATATCAACTCCGGCCGTCGGTTCATCCAAAATAAGCAATCTCGGGTTGTGCATTAATGCACGCGCAATCATTAATCGCCGTTTCATACCACCGGACAGATTTCGAGCACGTTGATTGCGTTTATCCCAGAGACCTAAGCGCGTCAAATGCTCTTTCGCGCGCGTTTTGGCGAGTTCACGAGGAACCCCATAATATCCGGCCTGCTGAATAACAATCTGTGAAACCGTTTCAAAAGGATTAAAATTAAATTCCTGAGGCACCAGCCCGACCTGCGATTTAGCCAACTCCAATTGGGTATCCAGATCATAACCAAAAATTTTCACTTCCCCGGAGGTTTTATTAACGAGTGAGGTTAAAATCCCAATAGTCGTCGATTTGCCCGCACCATTCGGCCCAAGTAATGCGTAAAAATCACCAGATTGGACCGATAAAGAAAGGCCTTTTAATGCTTCAACACCACCTGCATATATTTTACGCAACGATTTAATTTCAATAGCTTTTTGTTGCGTATCTGAACTACTCATAGCTCTCCCGTACTCTCAATAAAAATCAGTTTACTCTGGAACGACTTTACCAATATATGGCAGATTACGATAACGCTGCGCATAATCGATACCGTATCCCACGACAAACTCATCAGGGATCGAAAAGCCAATCCAATCGACCGGAACATCCACTTCCCGCCGTGAAGGCTTATCCAACAAAGTACAAATCGCAACACTATGAGGTTGTCTCAAGAGTAATAGTTCACGAACTTTACTTAAGGTATATCCAGTGTCGATAATATCTTCAACGATCACCACATCCGCATCACGGATATCATCATCCAGATCTTTGAGCACCCGCACATCCCGTGTCGACTGCATCGCGCTGCCATAACTGGATACGGTCATAAAGTCTAAAATCATGGGGCGAGCAATCTGGCGACATAAGTCCGCCATAAAAAGACACGATCCCCGTAATAACCCCACCAGAATCAAAGGTCGTTCAGGATCGGTGTAACGCAGCTCAATCTGCGCAGCTATCGCTTTAACCTGCTGAGCGATCTTTTGTTCGTCAATAAGGGGGGCAATAGAATGCTTCATCATAAGTGTTAAATCCAATATAAAATTCAGAATAAAATGATCGAAAACTCGCCATTGTAACTGACTGACTCACCAATATTTTATAAATATTTATGTAATTTACAGAATTTCATTCTGTTTTTTTTGTAGTGAATAATCTATCATTAATCCCAGAACAGCGGGCAGTTGTAAACAAAATGCTAACAACTCGATATATCTTGCTGTTTTAAATAAAAATATGGGCCATTTAGAGCCTTCATAAAAAATTAATTAAGTAACTAAACGAGTAAATATTATGGATACTACAACTAACGTACGTCGTCGGACCCGTTTATCTCCAGAAGCACGTAGAAAACAGCTGATGGAATGTGCTACAAAAGTGTTCTCTCGCCGCGGTATCGGCCGTGCCGGACACGCAGAGATAGCTGAGTTAGCTAACGTTTCTGTAGCCACAGTTTTCAACTATTTTAACACCCGCGAAGACCTTGTTGATGATGTTTTGTCAGAAGTCGAGCAACGCATTTTAGCCTTAGTCAATGATACGTTCAGCGATGATAAAGCCCCGCAAGAATGTATTCATGACTATGTCATTCGCTTAGTCGATACCACGTTCAATGAACCTGATGTCGTGCATATCTGGCTTGAATGGAGCTCTTCTGTTCGAGAAGATATCTGGCCTCGTTTTACCAAAGTTCAGGAACGGATCAATGAGATCATTGGTAACTCGCTGCAACATGGCTTCGAACAGGATCAACTGACCAGCGCCATGGATGCCAAAAATTCAGCTCAGGCACTCACTGCTGCATTTTATCTATCCGTGCAGATGGTCAACCGTCCCGATCAGCCTTCTCGGGAAACAGTCATTGATTTTGTCAATGACTACGTAGCCTCACTGCTTCGTCCTTTGAACTAAAGGGCACTAAGGTTAACACATTTCCTACAGCGTCCCAACCGGGACGCTGTTTCTTTAAAAAGAACCTGTAATTTTCAAACCCACGCCTCTTTATACCTCTCCAATAACTCGCTAAATCCCCCAATAATCAGGCATCATCATAGCGTCCGGATAACGGCGTGCACGCCTATGAGCCGCTCTTTATATCCAAAGGATGGCCTGAAGCCTGAAGAGACCATTGATACATTGCTTCTAAAATAACACGGCTCACTCAGAAGTGGGTTGAGTACCGAAATGGAGAGATAACAATACACTCTTGGGGGTATACCGACGGTATGACAATATCGTAAAACCAACTACATCACATGGGATATCGGTGATTTCATACACTTAAAAAGCTCCGATTTCGGAGCTTTTATTCCGTCAGATCGATTGAATCACTTAACTTTGACTGGGTTCAATGACATCTAATTGCGTTTTCATGGGATCGGCAATAGTTTGGCTATCACTCGCCCCTTGAGGTGAAAACCACATCAGACGATCTTTGTTTGTCTGGTATTGAGGCCATTCAGGAAGACCCGGACCATTCGGATTACCTGTTTTTGCAAAATTAATCCAATACTGGTGCATCATTGTCGCCATAGCTTGATCTTCCGAAGTTGTCGCTTGCCCATACACAGCCTTCAATGTATTAAAGACATAGGCCATTTCAGACGCATGCGTTGCTCCTGGCTGTTGACCTTGCTGAGAACTGGCAACATAACCAAAACGGTATTCCCAGACCGGGGTATTGTTTGCCACAAATTCTCGGGCCACAAATCGAGCAGGCTCAATCATAAACTGCTGCATGGCAATACGATAAGCCAGTTCCTGTAACGAACCTTCCCCCGAATAAGCAGCATTAGCGGCAATCGGATCAAGCCCAAACAGGTTAAATACCTCATCTCGTGTGGTCGGACTTCCATTCACAAAACCGAGATCATAATCATTGGTCCCAACCAATAGAGGAACATGTGCAAAATCACCTGACTCATAAGCACTTTCCGGATGCTCTCGAAGCAGCCGACCATCGAGGATCGATCCTCCATAGATATCCTGATGATCATTCATGTTCCACATATTCATATCACCCAAGATATCATCGACAGGGAGCGCCCTAAGCCTTTCCAAAGCCTGTTGATCCGCCCCTTCGATCCCAAGTGTTCGAGCAAAATTAACCCCTACTTGCTCTGCTTGATCCCAATGCTGACCATTGCCGAGCTGATGACGCCCACCGCCGGATTCTATAATTGCCTTATTAAATAGGTTACGACTGTAATGGCTAGTCAATAGCGCATTGATAGCGTATCCGCCTGCTGACTCACCAAATACGGTCACATTATTCGGATCACCACCAAACGACACAATATTATCCTGAACCCAGTGCAGCGCCTTAATTTGATCCATAATGCCATAATTTCCCCGGAAGACTTTATTCCGAAGACCTGGATGAGCAAAGAAACCAAATTGACCCAATCGATAATTAAAGCTCACCAAAATTACCCCATTACGGGCAAATGATTCGCCTGAATAAGTCGGTGAGGCCGAGCCACCATTCATAAAGCCCCCCCCATGGATCCATACCATAACCGGGAGTGACTCTACGGCATCATTAGGACGCCAAACATTAATCGTCAGACAGTCTTCACTGAAATTAGGGGGGAGTGATGCGAGTGTATCTCCGTCATAAGGAACTTGAGGACAACCAGGACCATATTCCGTTGTTTTTTTGATCCCTTGCCACGGTTCTGGCGAGAGTGGACGATGCCAACGTAACTTACCAACCGGCGGTTTAGCGTAGGGGATCCCTAAGAAAGCATCCACCTGTTCATGCGTCGTTCCTTCAATTCTTCCGGATTGTAATTGAATGATCGGACCTTGTGCCGCCGCATATATCGAACTACTCGTCAGTAATGCTGCCATAACACCCCACTTAAGTATCTTCATATTTAAGTCTCCTTCGTTTTCCGAACTTCCATATTGAATCTACTGTTCCGAAGGCCATTAATCCCATGAAATGGACGAGCGAATCACTGAAATCAAGCGACATCCGGAGCACGTTAATGACAAATAAGTCATTAACGATGATTCTATCAGGCCAATCTCTTTATGTCCCGATTAATATCGTGTGTTCGAACTGGAGACCGTTTATCGTTTATGGTTAAATTTGTTCAAATATATGACTTTGAACGCGCACTTCCCGGTACACGATTAAAATCCGATAAATCGTGTACTCAGACTCTGAAAACGAGATTATCCTATGCTATAAAATGGCCAAAAGGCCATCTCATAACAACGTCCCTTAACCTGCATTTTTTTGTAGAGCCGCAATCAATTTTTGATGCAACCCACCAAACCCGCCATTGCTCATAATCACTATATGTTCATGCGGTTGACACGAAGCGACAATATTCTCAATCAGAGTCTCTAGGTCATCAAAACAAGAAGCCGATGCCTGACCGGCAAACAGTTGCTTAACATCCCAATCCACTCCGCCGCTATAAATCATCTGTCGATCCGCAATTTGCAGACTCTCAACTAAACTTTGCTGATGAACCCCCAATTTCATGGTATTGGAGCGTGGCTCAAGTACCGCGGTTAGCGGAGCATTCCCAATATTGGCTCGCACGGCCTGCAATGTGGCTCGAACCGCCGTCGGATGATGTGCAAAATCATCATATACAGAAACACCATGAATTTCGGCTAGTTTTTCCAGTCGCCGTTTAGGTGGAATAAAACGCGCTAAACTCTCTATCGACAACGTTGGCAAAATCCCGACATGATAGGCAGCAGCGATAGCCATCACCGCATTGCGAGCATTATGCTCTCCCAACAAAGACCAATGCACAGTCCCTTGAGATATCCCATCGAAAAAGACTTCAAATACTTGCCAGTCATCATGCAAAGGTTGAATCTGCCAGCGCCCCTCGGCACCAACCGCAACGCGTTCACTCCAGCAACCTTGCTCTAAAACCCGCAGCAAGGCAGCACTATCGGCCGGGTACAGAATTTGTCCGATCCCCGGGACTGTACGCACTAAATGATGGAATTGCCGTTCAATGGCTGCCAAGTCTGGGAAGATATCGGCATGATCATATTCAAGGTTATTCATGATCAGCGTTTTAGGCATGTAGTGAACAAATTTAGAGCGCTTATCGAAAAAAGCACTATCATATTCATCGGCTTCCACCACAAAAAATGGCGAATCACCCAAGCGAGCCGTCTGCCCAAAATTTTGAGGCACTCCACCGATTAAAAAGCCGGGCGCATAACCGTTATCTTCCAGCAACCAGGCCAGCATACTGGCGGTCGTGGTTTTACCATGCGTCCCAGCGACCGCCAGCACCCAACGTTCACCCAAGACATGATCGTGTAACCACTGAGGCCCAGAGGTATAAGTCAGGCCATGATTCAAAACATATTCAACACAAGGATTTCCGCGACTTAAAGCGTTACCGATAATCACCAGATCCGGAATATTCAATAACTGTTTTGGATCATAACCTTGCGTCAGTTCAATCCCCAGTTGCTGCAGCTGATCGCTCATAGGAGGGTAAACATTTTGATCGGATCCGGTTACTCGATGCCCTGCCTCAATTGCTAATTTAGCAATTCCCCCCATAAAAGTGCCACAAATACCTAATATATGAATATGCATATCATTTTCCTATTCACAGCCACCAAAGATGCTGTGTGACTGGTGATTATTGCGAAGGTCGTTATAATAAGCCCACTGAGAAACGATACATCTGATTAAAGGAAAAAACATGAGTCTGAATGACGTTCCAGCAGGTAAAAGCCTGCCTGAGGATATCAATGTTATCATCGAAATCCCAGCTAACGCATCACCTATCAAATATGAAGTCGACAAAGCCAGCGGCGCAGTTTTTGTAGACCGTTTTATGACTGCACCAATGTTTTACCCAGCCAACTATGGCTACGTAAATCATACTTTGTCATTAGACGGTGATCCGGTTGACGTTCTTGTACCAACCCCTTATCCCCTGCAAACCGGAAGTGTTATTCGCTGCCGTCCTGTAGGTGTTTTAAATATGACGGATGAATCAGGTGAAGATGCTAAAATCATCGCGGTGCCGGTTAGTAAACTGACCAAAGCATATGACAGTATTCAGGATATCGATGATCTTCCAGAACTGTTAAAAGGTCAGATCAAACATTTCTTCGAAAACTATAAAACACTCGAAGTCGGTAAATGGGTAAAAGTTGAAGGATGGGGTGATAAAGCAGCAGCAGAAGCTGAAATTGTCTCTTCATACGAACGTGCCCAGAAAAAATAGGCATCCTATCAATATGATAAAGGGGAGCCCTGCTCTCCTTTTGCTAAAACAACATAGCCAACATAATTAATATCGCCATATATAAGCAAAACAGGCTCATGGCCTCACAATAACGGATAAATCGTTTTAGCGGTTTAGACATTTGCATCACCTTATCGAAACGGCTATTTTAAACAAATGAATCGATAAAGTAACATTAAATTAACACACATTAAACATTATTTTCTAAGAATCGAGCGCTCAGTCTCAAATCAAAAAGATTGCCAAACGGCTCTTAATAAGCCACGATTTAACGATGTTTAAATAAATCACACTGAATTAATTGCATGAATAATACGTCCAGGCCTGACACTTCATCAGTGATTTCAGCGAAACAGCGTACCCAACAGCTTGCCCGTCATCACGGTCTGCACACACTCATTGAAACTCAGACACCTGACAGTACTTTTTCACAGAGAGCCGCAGCCCGATACAAATTAGAGCAAGCGCGCCGCCAGAAAAATCTGGAACAAATCCTATCTCAAGCCGAGAAATTATGCTCAGATGAAGCCAGTAGTGCCATTGATCCAGACTGGTTCGGTGCTTATTTGGAATTAGCTCAAAACAGTCTGAGCCGCCCCATGCAGCATTTATGGGCTCAAATTTTGGCCATGGAAATTGTCTCTCCCGGGCGTTTTTCAATCCGAGCATTACGGACACTCACGCTAATGACCCAGCGCGAAGCTCAGTGGTTTCAGCGAGCAGTCCAATTATCCAGCCGGATGGGGGGCGAACAGAATCATAAAATTTTATTGGGTGTCATGCGGCCAGCTGCCCGATTAGGGTTATCCCGCCCAAGACTACGACGACTGAATCTAGGACGTTATCGACTCTCCTATAGTCAGGTCATGGAGCTGGCTGAACTGGGACTTATTTACGATCGAGAACTAGAAAGTAGCTTTGCGGAAGATTTAGATCTCAGTTTTGAACAAGGCGGGCACATGTGGTTACTACGGCCCCGATTTCGTCATTGTAAATTAATCTACTACCGACTCACGCCTATTGGTGATGAATTAGCCCAGTTGATCGACTCATCCTCTATCGATACCTATCAGGATGACTTAAGTAACCTGCTCAGCGAATTTTATACACTACAACATTAGCCGCATTTCAATGCGGCATACCCCCATGCCTGAAGAACGGCAACAAATTAAAGTGCTGACTCGGGCAGAACCTTAGACTCGGCTACTGAGGTCAATGGTTCAAACCACTGTAACGATTCACGCAGCTCAACCACATGACCAATCACCAATAATGCCGGTGAGGCCGCCTGATGAGCTAATGATGCCAGATGAGTCAATTCGCCACTTAATACTCGCTGCTCCAGACGGGTCCCATTTTCAATCACTGCAACCGGCATCTGTTCGTCCATACCATGAGCAATCAGTTGTTCCTGGATCCGTTGTGCTTCCAAGCGTCCCATATAAATCACTAGCGTATGATTGCTTACCGCCAACGAAGACCAATCCGGTTCCTCGCCACCCGATTTGCAATGACCGGTGATAAAAGTTACCGCCTGAGCATACTTCCGGTGTGTCAGTGGGATCCCAGCATAAGTGGTACATCCTGATGCAGCGGTAATACCGGGAACAACTCGAAAAACAAGGCCTGCCGCCGCCAGCTGTTCTAACTCTTCCCCACCCCGACCAAAAATAAAACTATCGCCCCCTTTTAAACGAACCACCCGGGCACCTAGCTGAGACTGTTCAATTAAAATTTCATTAATTCGGGATTGAGGAACACTATGAAAAGATGCGGCTTTACCCACACAGATTAAACGAGTTGTCGTAGGGACCAATTTTAAAATGGCTGGGCTAACTAACCGATCATAAACCACCACATCGGCTTGCTGCAATAAGTTAACCGCAGCAACCGTTAACAACTCAACATCCCCGGGACCAGCTCCAACTAAAGCGACTTCACCGGCTCGCAAGGGTTGCCCCACCACCGGAATAACCGGTGCAGGAGTAGAACCAGAATGTTGCCAGAGTGCCGTCAAGGTCCGAACCATTCGAGTCATCCAAGGTTTAGTTCGCTCGGATACCGGCCATAGAGTACTTGCTAATGCTGAAAATAAAGCCATAAACATCTTCATGATACTATCGAGGATGGCACTATAACCAAGTTCCTTTTTATTTCAAAAGAACTATTCTCTATCTGATATAGACAAGAGCTATAACTTAACCTGATATAATGCCTTTAAGCTATAGCCGATGGGTTAACACAATTTTGCAACCGGCGCTCATGCAATGCAGCAATGAGATTATCAACGGCTAAAGTCGCCATGGCTTGCCGAGTTTGTTCCGTCGCAGAACCGATATGAGGCACAGCCACCACTTGCGGAAGTTGCAACAACGGCGAATTTTTCGGCAACGGTTCCTGATGAAAGACATCTAAACCGGCCCCAGCGATCATCCCCTGCTGTAATACATCGATTAAAGCCTGTTCATTCACCACATCCCCACGAGCGGCATTTATCAAAATGGCAGAAGGCTGCATCTGACTCAATAATGGATAATCAATTAAGTGATAGGTTTGCTCGGTGAGGGGGACCAGAAGCACCACAAAATCAGAACGTTGCATCAATTCGGCTAACGCCACTTGTTGCGCAGCAAATTGTTGCTCAGCTTCTGGATTAGCATGTCGCCCTGCATAGAGGATCGACATGCCAAAACCATGATGAGCACGCCGAGCCACAGCCATGCCAATTCGCCCTAAACCAACAATCCCCAGTGTTTTATGATGCACATCCAAACCAAATAATGATGCGGGTAGTTTTCCCTGCCATTGTCCCGTTTTCACCCAATCCGCCAATTCAACAACCCGTCGAGCGCTACTTAACATTAACGCGAAAACCGTGTCGGCCACTGTTTCATCTAAGACTCCGGGTGTATGGCATAACACAATGCCCGCCGCTGAAAGCACATCCACATCATAGCTATCAAAGCCCACCGAAATAGTTGATACCGCGACTAATTTAGGGAATAACGCTAACTGCTGCGAACCCAGCGTGAATCCCCCACTGGCCACTAATCCCTGAGCCGAAGCAGCGGCTAGTCGATAGTGCTCACTTTGCCGATCCTTTTCTTGAGGGAAATAATGAACATCAAAATAGGTTTCTAATCGCTCCAGTAAATGACTGGATAAAGTCTGACAAACGACAATCGAGGGATGTAGCATCATGACCTCTGAATGATAAAGTGGGCCATTCATACTAACAGGGTTCTGAGCGGTTGATAAGCAACTAAAATAACAAAGGCCACCTCTGACAGTGGCCTTAAAATCGATATTCCATAAAGAATTCCCGGTATTCAGTCTGTCCCCTTAAGAGAAAACCAAACGATAGTCAAAGCTGCATTCCTTGCAGCTTTAGGGGGTAGCCATCTTAGATACCACTGCCCTCATGCTCTTCGTGCAACCCACATTCTCGTTTTAAACCAAAAAAACGAGTCTCTTCTTCAGTCATTCCTGGTTCAAGTGGGCGGGATGTATGCCAGTCGCCTACCGATACATAGCCTTGATCCCATAAGGGATGATAGCTCAGACCATGTTCTTTCAGATAGTAATACACTTGCTTATTGGTCCAGTTAATAATCGGGAGCACTTTAAAACGATGATTCTGGACTTGTAACACCGGCAAATGAGAACGACTCTGGGACTGTTCCCGACGCAACCCAGAAAACCAGGTCTGCACGCCCAACTCGGCAAAAGCGCGATCCATGGGCTCCACTTTATTCATCTGATTATACTGCTTAATTCCTTCAATCCCTTGCTCCCATAATTTGCCATAGCGGATTTCCTGCCAGGCGGGAGTCATCGGGTTTGAATAGATTTTCAGATTCAAATTCAGCTTATCTGCCAATCGATCAATAAAATGATAGGTTTCATCGAACAAATAACCGGTATCAATCAAGACCACCGGAATATCCGGGCGGATCTCAGTCACCATGTGCAATAACACCGCCGCTTGGATCCCAAAGCTGGATGAAAGAACATGTCCTTCAGGCAACGACTCTAATGCCCAACGAATGCGTTCCTGAGGGGACAACTCTTCGAGCTGAGTGTTAATTCCATTCAGCCACTGTTTTTTCTGGTCAGCGCCAAGCGCTGACCATTGTTCAGGTAAAGAGGATAAAGCATCAATCATGAAATTCCCTCCCTTGGTTAACAGCCTTCACGATACCGGCTCTCACCACATAATCACCAAAACCTTCCTGCTCCTGACGCTCTTTTGCAAAACGGGCAAACAGACCATCTAACTCTTCCAAAATGGTTTCTTCAGGAATATTTTCGCGATAAAGTTTATTTAAACGAGTCCCAACCGGACTGGCTCCCAAATACAAGTTGTAACGCCCCGGACCTTTCCCGACAAAACCGATTTCCGCTGCAAACGGGCGAGCACAGCCATTCGGACAACCCGTCATACGCATCACAATAGGTTCATTGGCTAAACCGTTTTTCTCCAGCAACGCATCCACTTTGGTAATGAGTTCGGGAATATAGCGTTCACTTTCAGCCATCGCCAAACCACAGGTAGGCAGCGCCACACAAGCGATGGATAACTTCCGCAGCCAAGTGAGTTCTTCACCATATAGGCCATACTGGCGAGCCATCTGTTCAATCTGTGCCTTTTCTGCTTCAGGGACACCGGCAATAATGATGTTCTGGTTAGCAGTCATCCGGATATCACCCTGATGAACTTTGGCTATTTCTCGCAGTCCTGTCATTAACTGCGCATGTTCCGTATCGGCAATCCGGCCATTCGGGATATAACAGGTCAAATGCCAGCGACCGTCAAACCCCTGGATCCAGCCGAAACGATCACCACGAGTGGTCCAAGTCACCTGATGAGCCGGCGCGAAAGTCACACCGGAACGTTTTTCAACTTCGGCTTTAAATACATCTAACCCCATCGTATCGATGGTATATTTCAATCGTGCATGTTTACGATTTTCCCGATCGCCGAAATCACGTTGTGTTGTAAAGATGGCTTCAGATACCTTGAGAACATCTTCAGGGCGCACGAAACCAAGGGTATCCCCCAGACGAGGATATGTATTGGTGTCCCCGTGAGTCGTGCCCATCCCACCACCGGCAGCAACATCAAAACCGAGCAGCTCTTCACCGTCTAAAATTGCAATCAAACCGAGATCATTGGTGTAAACATCCACATCATTATGCGGTGGAACAGCTAACCCGATTTTAAATTTACGCGGCAGATAGGTCGGACCATACAATGGCTCTTCTTCCGGTTGATTCAGCGGTTTCTCATCCAGAAAAATCTCAGCATAAGCCCGGCTATGCGGCATAAAGTGCTCTGAAAGCTCAACTGCAAATTGATACACTTTTTCATGAGCCTTCGATTCAACCGGATTCGGATTACACATCACATTACGATTCACATCACCGCAAGCTGCAATGGAATCCAATAGCCGTTGATGCAATTTCTGAATGACTGTTTTCAGATTCCGTTTCAAAATACCGTGATATTGGAACGTTTGACGCGTGGTCAGACGAATATTACCTCGGGTAAGATGCTGAGCGATTTCATCGATCATCAGCCACTGTTCAGCGGTACAAACCCCACCTGGAACCCGGGCCCGCAGCATAAAGCTGTACAGAGGTTCCAGTTTTTCCGATTTACGCTCATTGCGCAGATCTCGGTCATCCTGCTGATAAAAACCATGAAATTTAGTCAGCTGAGTATCATCTTCGGAGATAGCACCCGTGAGCGGATCATTAATCCCCTCTTCAATCGTGCCCCTTAAAAAGTTACTGCGAGCTTTAATATATTCGTTTACAGCTAATTTTTTGTCACTCATCAGTAAACATCCCTCTGATAACGTTTATCTTTTCTTAATTGTTTAAGCCAGTTTTCAGCTTCTTTTGGTTCCATCTGACCTTGCTCCGAGACAATGGTAACCAATGCCTGATGCACATCTTTCGCCATCTTCGTTGCATCCCCACAAACATAAATATGGGCTCCACGCTGCAACCACTGATAGACTTCAGATGCTTGTTCCAACAAACGATCTTGCACATAGATCTTGTTGGCCTGATCCCGGGAAAATGCCAAATCAATCCGATTCAACACCCCTGATTTGATATATCCCTGCCATTCAGTCTGATAGAGGAAATCTTCAGTAAAATGAGGATTACCGAAAAATAACCAATTATCACCACTGGCATCTCGCGCATCCCGTTCCTGAATAAATGCTCGGAATGGAGCAATCCCTGTACCGGGACCCACCATAATTATGGGTGTTGAGTCATCCGCTGGCAGTTTAAAGTTCTGGTTTGATTCCACAAAGATACGAACCTGCTGCCCCGCTTCTAACCGGGATAAATATCCTGAACAGCCACCAAAACGAATGGCGTCCCCTTGCGGGTAACTCACAACGGCAACGGTTAAATCAACCTCAGCTTCCACATCAGCCTGACTCGATGCGATTGAATACATGCGGGGAGTCAAGCGACGAAGGACCGCCAGTACATCACTCGCTTCCACCGAAGCCGGATACGCTTTCATAACATCAACAATCTGATGGGTCACCGCATAGTCGCGTGCTAATTTTTTCTGTTCCGCAAGTGCTTTAATCGCTGCGTCATCAGACCAATTCGCCCACTGACTCACAAAACTAGGGGCCGTTTGTGTCAATTCATAATCTTGGAGCAACGCATCCCGTAAGCGGCGAGACTGACCGTCGACTTCAACGCTTTGCTCAGCATTCCAGCCCATAACGTTAATGATTTCATCGACTAACTCAGGGGAGTTTTCGAACCAGATCCCCAAGGCATCCCCAGGCTGATAGGTCAGTCCGATACCTTCCAGATCAAATTCTAAATGCCGGATATCTTTATCTGAATTTCGACCGGTAATTTTCTGGTTGGTTAACACTTCAGCTGTCGCCGGATTCAGTCGATCATAATGATGCTCAGAGGCAACGGTTGGAGTGGCATCCGTCAAACTCGCAGCAGGGGCTGCCAGTTCAGTGCTCAGCCAATTCAGAACCTGTTTCATCCATTCTGTTGCTGACTGCTCATAGTCCAAATCGCAATCCACACGAGCAATAGCACTTTTAGCACCAAGCGCACCTAAACGCTCATCGAAGTCAATACCGCATTGGCAAAACAGTTCATAGCTACTATCTCCAAGAGATAAAACACTGTAGCTCAGTTCATTGAGTTTAGGAGCTTTAGAAGAGCCGATAAATTCATGAAATTCCAAGGCATCATCGGGTGGTTCACCCTCACCATTGGTACTGGCAATAATGACCAAGTGAGTCTCTTTTTTGAGACTTTTTAATTTAAAATCACCAATATTGCTCAGTTCAACAGCTAATCCCTGTTGTTTGGCTTGCTCATAAAGACGCTCTGCCAATGCTTTAGCATTACCGGTTTGAGACGCATACAAAATTGTCGCTGTTTGTGACGCACTGAAACTAACCTCAGAAGCTGCATTCTGAGTAGCCACCGGCGGGTTCATTCCAGCTAAATAGCCACTCACCCATGCCAGCTGTAAAGGTGATAAATGAGCGAGTGCTTGATTTAATGCATCCAGCTGCGGTTGTGATAACGGACAGCTCAATACATTGAGTTCCTTCAAAGACATGTGTTAATCCTGAATATAACGATGGCCCTAGTTTAACGGAGGTTAAAGAACAGTCAGAAAGAATAAATCTCGATTCTTTATAACAAGATGGAATATTAAAAAGAGTCTATAACCACAAAAAAATCTCGCCAGAGACAAAATGGCGAGATTAATTTTAAAAAAATCATCTATATCAGATAGTTAAATAATTTAATATCTTACAGATGCATCCCCAAACCCAAAAACCACCCCTGAGTGGTGTTATCGACTTTCACACCTGAATCATCGAATTTTGTATCCAGATAACGATAGCCGGCACGTAATTGTAACGAAGCGACCACCATTGGAAGCACATCGTAAGAAATACCTATCTGAGAATCTGATACATGATTACCATCAAAATGCATATTAGATGTATTGCCAAATATTTCTAATCCAGTCATCGGAATATTCACATTGGCCGCCAGATAAAGTGTTGGTATCGCTTGGCTATAATCTTTTGAAACTCCAGACACATGAGCAGTTCCATCAAAATACTTGATATTCACCCCATAATCGAAACCAAACGCAGGGTTATCAAACAATTGGTAATAAAAGACCGCATCATACATATTCAAATCAGAATCAACACCGACACTTCCGGTATGACCACTCGTATCTAAATCCTGATAACGCACCATAAAATTAGGAAGCAATGGAATAGGATGTTCCACTGACGCATAAAATCCTGGCCGGAACTTTGTATCATAATCAGGATGATACGTTGTGCCACTCATTTTAACTGAAGCACTATTACTGTTCATATTCCAGAAGTCGATACCCGCTCTTGCACCTAATGTATCAGCATGAGCACTAACTGAGGCCAAAACACTCGACGTGGCCAACACCGCAATGGCAGCAAATTTTTTCATCTTCCAAGTCCGAATATTATTTTCAGGGGAATCATAATTTTAACGCAAAAGTGTTACCTTTGCTCATTAATCCATCAGTCTTTATGTGTATAAACCGTTTTGTGCTAATACACACACTTCATTACATAACTTATCAAATAAACCGATCTAGATCGCCTTTTTATAGAAATTTAGTTCACATTACAGTCAATTTCGTAACACTAATTATAGTGATGGCAAAAATGAATAGCTCATCAGTATGATGATGCCGTCAACCGATGTTCTCACATAGGAGGGATCATGATTCATACAGAACTTAATAGCGGCATCTTGGCCGTAACCTTTAATCGTCCTCAAGAATGTAATAGTTTTAATTGTGACATGTTTCGTCGGTTGCGAGATCGTCTTAAATCAGCAGAGCGCAATCCAGATATCCGCGTCATCGTCGTTACTGGTGAAGGCGAACATTTTAGCCTAGGCCAAGATCTCAATGACATGAGTCATTCCATCTTGAATAACCGTCATCCAGCCATCACATTTATGCGGGAATTTGCTGCATTTCCCAAACCTATCATCGCCAACGTTCACGGCAATGCATTTGGCTTAGGGATGGCTCTATTGCTCCATTGTGATTTGGTGGTTGCCGATCCAAATAGTCGCTTCCAGTTACCGTTCTCTCATCAGGAACTCGTGCCACTATTTGCCAGCAGTATGCTGCTTCCACAACGGATTGGACCTCAGCGAAGTACGGCCTTATTGCTTCTAGGAGAAGAGTTTACAGCCGAACAAGGATACCAATGGGGATTAATTAATCAGGTTGCACCGCAACAACAACGCGATGAAATCGTCGCGCGCTGGGGTGAACAATTATGCAACATTCCAGAACGCGTCATCCATCAAACCAAGCAATTGCTCCACCGTTCCGCGACACGCCATAGCGAAGAAGTCATGGCTGATGAATGGCATCTGTTCAGCGAATATATGCGAGAACCATCCGTTCACGCCTAATTCACACCATCGACAGGAAAGAAGACTTACTCCTTTCCTGTTTTCCCTATCAAGTACTCTTCAACTTGATAGTCACATCATAAATTCATCTAAATTTACTTCTCAGATCATTGGTCAAATGCTCATTTCATGCTAACTTTTGGCAAATTTATAATAAAGGATTAAATCATCGTGCCAAAAGCCAATGAATTACGTAAAGGTGGCGCTGTCGAATATAAAGGCAAAGTGCTGTTGATCAAAGATATTGAAGTTCACAGCCCTAGTGCGCGAGGTGCTGCAACACTCTATAAAGTTCGTTTTACCGACCTATCCACCGGATTAAAAGTCGAAGAACGTTTTAAAGGTGATGACCTACTTGATGCGGTTGATGTCAGCCGTCGTCCTGTGAGCTTTTCTTATATTGACGGTGAAGAATATGTCTTCATGGATAACGAAGACTTTAGCCAATTTGTTTTCCAACAGGCATCCATCGCCGATGAGTTACTCTTCATTACCGAAGAAACTCAAGGACTGCAAGTTTTAACTGTGAATGGCAAAGGCGTAGCAATCGAACTCCCAGCCTCAGTTGAACTGGTGATTGATGAAACTACACCATCGATTAAAGGTGCCTCAGCAAGCGCCAGAACCAAACCGGCACATTTTGCAACCGGACTCGTCGTCCAAGTTCCTGAATATATTGCCAGTGGTGAAAAAATTCGAATCAATACCGCCGAACGTAAATTTATGAGCCGAGCCGACTGATATCGCTCGATTCGAGTTCATATTCGCAAGCCCGCCACCGCGGGCTTTTTCATGCCCATCACAACCCTGTCCCCGGTTCCTGCGTTGCACCATCCAGACTACCGATGTGGGTATGGAATGCTATCGTGACAATAATCCCGGATGACGCAAGCTTCATCCGGGCTACACCATTATCGGGATTGAACGAGACACACCGCTCACCGTAGCCCGGATGGAGCGGAGCGCAATCCGGGAGAGCCGGCATAGGATGGTTTGGGATACTCGGGGGATGGCGATAAATGACAGCCATAAAAAAACAATCCTCCGGCATAGCCGGAGGTTTTTCATATGCGCCTGTAAGGCTTTCCTGCCAGCAGCGCCCTAGCAGGCGCATCGCGATCTGACATTTGCATATGACTATTACTTGCGGCCCGTAAACGGGCTTCCTGGATACGGGATCGACA
>NZ_JBFNXK010000011.1:0-144412 GCF_046054165.1 Celerinatantimonas marina
TTTTGTCATAGAACACCTCTTGCTATGGCACGTACTTTACCATCTTAATTGGTGTCCGGGATCATTAAACCACTATAATGGCGTTGATGCACATGGCAAGGCTGTTCTTAAAAAACTGTCAAAAGAAACAAGTTATTAACGGTACTTGCTAACTTACCGCCCTGCTTAATTGGGATGGAGGCCTGCTCTGGTGCCCACTACTGGGCTAGAGAGCTTATTAAACTTGGTCATGATCCGAGAATAATGGCCCCTAAATTCGTCATTCCGTATCGAAATAGACAGACTACCCGCCTTATAAATACTGTTATAACAGGATCCTTTAACCTTACTTTTTCAAGGTCATTCAAATAATCGGGGGCGACAGCAGTTTTACCGGCAAAATAAATCAAAATTCAGAGTGAAAGTTTCGTCCATTTTGCTGTATCTAATTTCATAAAAGACTCATGAATACTGGCTTTATACGGTGGGTGGCCTATTACTTATTCTAGTAACTTCTCAATTTGAGATTGATTTAACCGAAATACTGAGATTTCATCTAATACTTGAGCTCCTGCATTCAAATAAAACTTAATTGCAGAGTCATTTGTTTTAAGTGCCCACCACTCAAACCGGGCACAATCTCTTTCTCTAGCTATTTGAGCCAGATACACGAGTGCTCTCTTGCCAACTCCCCTTCCTTGGTACATAGGTTCAACATATAAATCATCCAGATGCAAACCTCGCTTTCCTGTTGTAGTTGAAAATGTAAAGTAATAAACAGCAAATCCGCATGGTTTCTCATCTAGATAAAAAATAACGGCTTTTGCTACAGCATCTTTACCTAGTAGGTTCGTCTCTATATCCGATAGAGTAACAGAAATTGGGAAAGGAAATTTTTCACTAATAGCCAAATCGCTAATATATTTCAAGATCAGTTTCGAATCAGTATCTTGGGCCGGTACAAATTTCAACATTCAATTTTCTCTCTGAAAGATAACATCTATGGACACCCCGATTTTTGCAAGCAAAATAAAGATATAACAAGAACTGTTTTGCTGCCATCTATTCGGATTTTTAGTAAAGCTTTTCTAGTTTTAAGAAACAATAGACAAGCCACCCATCTTATAAACCCTGTTATAACAGGATCCTTGAGCCTTCCTTTTTCAAGGTAATTCAAATAAGCGGAAACGCCACAGTTTTACCAACAAAATGAATCAAAATGCAAAGTGAATGTTTCGGCCATTTTGCTTCCCCTAATTTCATAAGATCCGCATGAATACTGGCTTTATACGGTGGGTGGCCTATGACTTTATTCTTGCACCTTAACCAAAGCGTTTAAAAAAATTTTAACCACAACTGCGAAGCTTGACTGCGTCAATTGCATTGGTTTGTTATAACTTTTTCACTAAACTTTGTTCGAAAGCTATTGAAACATAATGCGTCATGCACATTATTCCGTTCTCAAATGCTTTAGTATTTAATGCAACCGAATCAGGTAGCTTTGGAATCAAATCGTTGGGGTCAAATGGTTTATCCATAAAGATTACACATTCAGGTGATTTACAGTTTTCCTCTCCTACCATAAGAATTGAAACGCCCTGATCTGATAACACCTCAAGAATGACCCGCATATCCCTGCACAACCAATCTTGCCACTTATCTTCGGAGAGCCATCTAAATATACAACTTGAGTTTTTGATCATAGAAGCTCACCTAGAGTTATAACGCCGCGCTCTGCGGAAATTTGTGAGCGCCAGCGAGTAAATTTTCCGTAGCAGCGCCTTGTTATATGCATGCTTGACCATGCATGAAGTAATTATTCTTCAGATATTCATCTTCACTGACACAACGATAGAAAAAACCACGACTTACTGCATCTGACTTATCAATTAATTTCTCTAACAAATTCAAGTTGCTAACTGCTGTTGGCTTAAATTATTTTTAATGATCTTTATTTGATCCTTGCCCGTATCTGAAAGAAAAGTAGAGTACTTTCCAAGTAATCCAGCCAAGACATCTGAAACCTGAACTTCTAACATTTCTTCAGAATTAACAAATGAGTAATTCTTGATAATTACTCCTTGATCTAGGAGGTCATATTTATTGAAAATAGCTTCAATCTCTTTTTCCTCATCAAAAAAATGTCTGGAGTTTTTGAATAGATATGTATTTCTTAAGTAATAGATAAAGAAATCGGAAATTAAAATGTAGTCTTTTTCATTCATAATGAAGAACAGTTCGGTTGAACCTTCAGCGCCTTCCATGAACTTATTCAGAAGATACTTTCTATCCTCACTTAAAGCTTCAGAGTTTTCCTTAACAAAACTAACTAAAAAGTTTGCAAACGCCCCAACCCTATCGCTTTTTATGTTTGGATACTCAAACTCTCTAAGCTTTTCTAAGAATAAAGACTCATTACTCACTATTACTTTGTATAGGTCACTTTTAACGAGCATGTGAGCCTGAATGAAAAACTGTCGCTCAACATGGTTAAGGTTTTCTATCACTGAATCTACGATATCAACAATTGACCAATATAAAACATTTAAACTGAAGTAGTGTATATAAAAATCATTATCAAGAAGCCATTGTAAAAGGGTGTTCAGCTTTTCGGATTTTAGAATGCTCTCAAACGAGCCCTTACCAATGTGTTTAAGCTTGATTTCCTTAGCTGATTTTTGTAAGCATATACTTTTCTTTAGTAACTCAAAATCCGCGCTGTGACACTCCCCTCTGTGAACAATTCCAGCCAATACGAAATTACATGATTTTTCAACATTCAACCCTTTAGAGGTCAAATGCAGCTTTCTAATATTGTTAGATTCATCATAATAAAAGGTAAACTCGTCATCGACACACTCTAGCTTCTCATACTCAATGAAAGGCTTTCTCATTTCATTCACGTCAAAGTGCATGAGGTCTCCATAATTCGTAACGCATATAACGCTTTTGTTGTGGGGCGGTGAACGTAGTGAGGAACAAGCGAAGTGTAACCGTTCCAGCCCCGTAGGGGCGAATACCAACTCTTTGTTATACGAATACAGGCTGAACATTTTGGTTCAAATATCCCCATACTCTAAAGCAGTTATTCTCCAAGGAATATGGAATATTATGTTTCTTAAATATATTTAATATTACGTCAGAGATATCTGTTTCTTTATCTAAAACTAGCTGACTTCGCCGCTCTCTTTTTTTAGGATCAAAGTCGATCCATTCGATAGCTACAGTTTCTCTAAGTAGTTGATCCCACCATACAGGGCTAAACCCATATAGTTGATCCGAAGTAATCATCTTATACCGAACATTCACACCTAGCTCATGTATCTCTTCGAACTCACCACATAGCTCACGCCATTTAGTTTTATTCATAACAGATACTAATTGGCGCTCATCGATGATTTTAAGCAATTTTTCGTTCATCAATTACTCGTATAACGCTTAGCTCACCGGAAAAATGGGAGCGCAGCGAGTATTTTTTCCGGTGCAGCTATTTGTTAGCTACATTAAACTCTGTAGCCTGTGTACTGTACTTGACCAATACTTTGTACATTGAAAAATAAATACATGCGCTCTTTGTATTCAGACATTTCTACTTTCAGAAATCCTTTCTGAGCTTTTATCAAACAATCTTCGATGTAGTCTCTAGTTTTATGAATATCTGGGGCTCTAACATCTTTGCGTATGTCATATCTATAAACATCGTCATTGGTGGTGATTTCCAAATCGACAATGTCAATTAGAGCATCTGCGTGTTCACTTTTTACTTGTTTTACTTGAACACTAAAGCCCACGATTGCGCTTCCACTTACTTTTAGTTGTTTCTTTCTTGGCATACTGCCTCCTTGTGTAGCTAACGTTTCAATCAGCCGACGTGTCAGCGGTCGGCTGCATTGACTTGTTAGGCTTTTCTTCGCTCTTATGTAAAGGCTGTTCACTAGACTCGTTGCGCCGACTGATAACCACTTCACGCTCCAGCCTTCTAAGTTTCTTGAAGAAGTCTCTGAGAAATACTGCCATTATGGGCACTATGGTCATTACAACCATCATTGGTAGTAACTTTGAAGATAGTCCTAAAATATTTTCTGAAAGAAAGTCGTCTTTATCCTTAATATATACAAATAAAGTAGTGACCACGGCCATCATCGCTGTCACAAGCCCAAGCATCATACTGGTATCTGAGCTATTCCCCCTATTTACACGGATATACTCAACCACCCGTTGGGCTTCGGGGCCTAATTTCTTAACTTCTTTTAAAGTAGAAAGTAATTCGCAAAACTCTACTTTCTGTTGTGATGAAAGAAAGGAGTTATCCATTACCTCCTTCATCAGCTCATTTGCCAATCCTGCCTTACTGTAAAGATCAGATTCATCTACTGAATATTTAATTGCCGTAGCGGAAAACAGTGCTTCAAGCATATGATCTGAAGGCATTACTTTTTCTGAAATCGCAGGGCGAATTGCATAAATTATTTCATTGTTAGCAGTCGCAACTTTCTGAAGATATTCTCGTCGCTCCCTTTTAGAAAATAAATAGCGTGTTATAAAGGTAACGAGCAAGCCGCTTAAAACTCCCCCACCAATACCTACAACCCATGGATTTGATAAGAACTCCATCACTTCTCCTTATGAAGCCTAACATTTGTATATCGCGCATGCTCAAAAACTACCTGCGCGTTTTTATCCCAAAATCTGACAACATCATATTTATCAATAGAGTATAGTCGTTTTGCCCAATATACCTAGGTTGCAAAATGCGCGCGCGCAATATCTACCCTAAACTTGCGCAATAACTCCCTTGCACTATTTACAACTATTTGATTTATATTATTTTTTATAATTTAGTCAGATAAAAAGTGCACAACATGAGCGACAAAACACGCATCGTTCTTGTATCGAGTGAATAATACTGTATATCCATCATCGACTTAGTGTTCCGGATGCTAACGTCAGTTTTATTCGTTGCGTGTCATCTGGCTCAGCGATATTTGTTACTGGGTCAGCCTATCAGGGATAAGCCCTATCAAATTGGTAACTACATCCACGCTACCGCACTGATTGCTGAAATCAGTTTAAATCTAAAATGATAGTTATTTCAGTTAAGTAATCGCTTCACCATAGCGAGAGCGGGGAATTTTGACAATGGCTTTTGCTGATATCTTTGTCATATTTGGCAAATTAACCATTGTCTTAAGACTATTGGATGAATCGCCACTAGTTCACTAGACGACTTTTAGCCTCATTAAAATACTGACGCTCATACTCTAACGGCGATAGCCCATTATTGGAACTATGTTGTCGTTTCGGGTTATAAAACATCTCAATATAATTAAATACATCCATCTTCGCATCGTCCCTTGTTGCATAGATTTTTCGCTTAATTCGTTCACGTTTCAGCAGTTGAAAGAAGCTCTCGGCTACTGCGTTATCATGGCAATTACCTCGACGGCTCATGCTACCTTCCAAGCCATGAGCACTTAGAAACTCATTCCAATCATGGCTCGTGTATTGGCTTCCCTGATCTGAGTGAACTAGGACATTTCCATCAGGTTTACGCCGCCAAACCGCCATCAATAAGGCGTCTAACGCAAGCTCTTTGGTTATACGACTGCCCATTGACCAACCAATAATTCGCCGTGAGAACAAGTCCATTACAGCGCCAAGATAGAGCCAACCTTCATGTGTTTTGATGTACGTAATATCCGTTACCCAAGCCTTGTTGGGCGCTAATGGATCGAATTGTCGCTCTAAACGATTTGGCGTAACAATGTGTTGCTCACCGCTAGGAGCTCTTGGTTTGCGATAGCCAACTTGCGCTCGCAGTCCTGCTCGCTGCATCAGACGATGTACACGATTGATACCGCATTGCTCGCCAAGATTACGCAGATCTCGATGGAGTTTACGGTATCCATAGACACCACCAGACTCAAACCAACATTGTTTGAGTTGGCCTGTAAGTCGTTCATTGTCACGTTGTCGCTTCGACTTTGCGCAGCTCCTCCACGCGTAATACCCGCTCGGATGAACATCAAACAACTGGCACAGTTGCCGCACAGAGTGGCTGTGGTGATGCTCTTGAATAAAGGCGTACCTTACTCGGGGTGGCTTGCGAAGTACGCCGCGGCTTTTTTTAACAGGTCACGTTCTTCAGTGACGCGCTTAAGCTCTTTTTGTAGTCGTCGAATTTCGGCGGACTCAGCAGATTGCTGAAGGTGTTCCTTGGAATCAGGACCATAGCGCTTAATCCAGGCGTATAGACTGTGTGTGGTAGTACCTAAACGCTGAGCTACGTCAGCAACAGAATGGCCGGCAACAGTGACTTGTTTAACGGCTTCGATTTTAAATTGTTCAGGGTAACGTTTATGGCTCATGGACACCTCTTTTTTTAGCTAGTTCATCTAACTAAAAGGTGTCTAGGAAATCAGTGGCGATTCACTATGCTTCAAGTTGGTTAGCTAATACAATGTCACTGATACAACTCCGATCCACATTAACCGGGATGATATAAACATGGAAATGCTATTCTCATACGGGACTCTTCAATTAGAAAATGTACAAAAAGAAACGTTTGGCCGACTTCTAACCGGTACAAAAGATGTTTTATTAGGATATGTGTTATCTGAAATCCGGATCAAAGATCAAGACGTGATCCAAAAAAGTGGCACCGATATCCATCCCATTCTTAAATACACAGGGATCAATTCAGATCAGGTCGAAGGCACGATTTTTCAAATCACAGAGGACGAACTACATCAGGCCGATACATACGAAGTCGATGAATACACTCGTATCAAAGGCAATTTTAAATCAGGTATATCGGCTTGGATTTATGCGGATGCGAGCCAATTTACAGACTCGGGCACTAAATCAAACTAACAACGTTTGATACCTGACGTTTAATATCTAATTCGTTTATTTTTCGCATTTTAATTTATTTTAATTAACGTGCTTTGAACACATGCGCCCATTAAAACTGCAGATAGGCAGCAATAAAGCCACATATAATTAAAACCCCGTCAATCAGGACCCAACCGCCAGCACGCAATAACTCCCCATCACCATATGCCATATTGCAGCACGAAACACTCGTTAACTGGTTCATCTCAGTCAATGTGATTGGGAGAAAGATGCAAGTTATCATCACATCCGAGATGATTTCGGATTAACCGCTATAATGTAAGCCATAGTAGCCTTGCCAAGGCGTTGCATTCGTCAATAAATATTGATGATTTTTTAAAATATTTATATTGAGTATCCGTAAAGTTGTGTTTTGGTTACCAATACATGTAATTTTGCTACAAAAATTGACAGGTTTTTATGAGACATATCGAAAAATCAAGATTTTTTCACATTAAAAACAGGAAATTAAGCGGTCAAAGATTTTCATTTGTAAGTAAACAACAACTGATCTAGATCAATTTTAGATATTCGGACTATTAATATACTTAGCCCCCGAAGGCTGCTTAGCAAGTTGTTGACGTTATTTTGCTTACAAATCTAGGTAACTTTCTAAACAGCTTTCTACTTTAAGGAGACATACATGACTGTCACAAATGTCGCTGAATTAGATGCATTAGTTGCTCGAGTTAAAAAAGCTCAGGCTATCTTTGC
The DNA here is from genome assembly GCF_046054165.1 of Celerinatantimonas marina. Taxonomy (NCBI): domain Bacteria; kingdom Pseudomonadati; phylum Pseudomonadota; class Gammaproteobacteria; family Celerinatantimonadaceae; genus Celerinatantimonas; species Celerinatantimonas marina. The sequence continues at coordinate 7,588 of NZ_JBFNXK010000011.1, forward strand.
AACTTACAGCCAAGAACAAGTTGACAAAATCTTCCGTGCAGCTGCTTTAGCTGCTGCTGATGCTCGTATTCCTCTAGCGCAAATGGCCGCTGCAGAATCAGGCATGGGTATCATTGAAGATAAAGTGATTAAAAACCACTTTGCATCTGAATATATCTATAACAAATATAAAGATTACAAAACTTGCGGCATCCTCGAAGAAGACGACGAATTCGGCACCATGACTATTGCTGAACCAATCGGCTTGATTTGTGGGATTATTCCTACGACTAACCCAACATCTACTGCGATTTTCAAATCTTTGATCAGTTTGAAAACTCGTAACGGGATTATCTTCTCGCCACACCCACGCGCTAAAAAATCAACTAACTATGCAGCTAAATTAGTTTTAGATGCAGCGGTTGCTGCGGGCGCTCCAGAAGGGATTGTAGGTTGGATTGACGAACCATCAATCGAACTGTCTAACGCTCTGATGCATCATGATGATATTAATCTGATTCTTGCAACTGGTGGTCCTGGCATGGTGAAAGCAGCCTACTCTTCAGGTAAACCAGCGATTGGTGTAGGTGCAGGGAACACTCCTGTAGTTATCGACGAAACTGCCGATATTAAACGTGCTGTATCATCTATCCTGATGTCAAAAACTTTCGATAACGGTGTGGTTTGTGCCTCTGAACAAGCTATCGTTGTTGTCGATTCAGTTTACGACGCAGTTAAAGAACGTTTTTCTAACTACGGCGGCTACATTCTGTCTAAAGAAGATGCCGACAAAGTTCGTAAAGTTCTGCTGATTAACGGCGCTCTGAACGCTAAAATCGTAGGTCAACCTGCGGTTAAAATCGCTGAAATGGCTGGCGTAACCGTTCCTGCATGGACTAAAGTTTTAATCGGTGAAGGTTTACGTGTAACAGCTGATGATGAATTCGCTCACGAAAAATTATCACCAACTTTAGGGATGTTTAAAGCGACCAGCTTTGAAGATGCAGTTGAACAAGCTGTTGAAATGGTTAACTTAGGTGGTATTGGTCATACTTCAGCACTTTACACCGATCAGGATCTGAACAAAGACCGGATCTCTTACTTCGGTGATAAAATGAAAACTGCCCGTATTCTTATTAACACACCAACTTCACAAGGCGGTATCGGAGACCTGTATAACTTCGCATTGGCTCCTTCACTGACTTTAGGTTGTGGTTCTTGGGGTGGTAACTCAATCTCAGAAAACGTTGGTCCTAAACATTTGATCAACAAAAAAACTGTAGCAAAACGAGCTGAAAATATGTTGTGGCATAAACTTCCCCAATCTATCTACTTCCGTCGTGGCTGCTTACCAGAAGCGTTAACTGACTTGGAAGGTAAAAAACGGGCTTGCATCGTTACTGACCGCTTCTTATTCAACAACGGTTATGTTGATGAACTGATTGAAATCCTCAAAAAACAAAGTATGGAAGTTGAGGTATTCTATGAAGTTGAAGCAGACCCAACTTTAAGTATCGTGAAAAAAGGTGCAGACCTGTTGAACCAATTCAAACCAGACGCAATTATTGCTCTGGGTGGTGGTTCGCCAATGGATGCAGCGAAAATCATGTGGGTCATGTACGAACATCCAGAAGTTCATTTCGAAGATTTGGCGCTGCGCTTTATGGATATCCGTAAACGTATCTACAAATTCCCTAAAATGGGCGAAAAAGCAACTATGGTTGCGATTACAACCACATCCGGTACGGGTTCAGAAGTTACTCCATTCGCCGTTGTTACTGATGACGAAACTGGTAAAAAATACCCATTGGCTGACTATGCATTGACTCCAAACATGGCCATCATCGATGCAAACTTAGTCATGAATATGCCGAAATCATTAACTGCATTTGGTGGTTATGATGCGATTACCCATGCTATTGAAGCTTATGTTTCAGTCATGGCTAACGAATATTCTGACGGACAGGCGCTGCAAGCTCTGACTCTGTTAAAAGCATATCTGCCAAGTGCTTATAAAAACGGTGCGAAAGATCCAATTGCTCGTGAACGCGTCCACAACGGTGCAACTATCGCCGGGATTGCATTCGCTCAAGCATTCTTGGGTGCATGTCACTCAATGGCTCACAAACTGGGTGCTGAATTCCACATTGCTCACGGTTTAGCGAATGCCTTATTGCTGACTAACGTGATTCGTTATAACGCAACAAATATTCCAACTAAACAAGCTGCATTCTCTCAGTATGACCGTCCTAAAGCTCGGGCACGTTACGCTGAAATCGCTGAACACTTAGGTTTCCGCGAAGGCCGTACTCAGGACAAACTGGATGCATTGTTAGACTGGTTAGAAAAACTGAAAGTTGAATTGGATATCCCAACTTCAATCAAAGCTGCTGGTGTTGCTGAAGCTGATTTCATGGCGAAAGTTGACCACTTGGCTGTTGAAGCGTTCGATGACCAATGTACAGGTGCTAACCCACGTTATCCATTGATTAGTGAACTGAAACAGATTCTGATCGATTCATACTACGGCAACTATTATGTTGAAAAATATGAACGTGAAGAACCAGAAGGTGCACGTGCTGAAGCAGAAGCTGAAGAAAAAGCAGCGGATGACAAAAAAAGTTCAGCCAAAACAGCAAGCAAAAAAACAGCTGCTGCTAAATAATCAATCCTAACGGATCCATGATTAAGCCTCACTTCGGTGAGGCTTTTTTGTTTTCATCATTTAAATTTGGCATACTGCGCCTGAACTAACTGAGGAGCGATCATATGACACGGTTCAGAAAACTGGCGATACTATCGTGCTGCGCATTTATTTCTAACGTAACCTTAGCCGCTCAATCTTCATGGCAACCGATCCAACCTTTTGAGGCACACTACGATGCCTATTTTAAAGGGATTTCAGTAGGGAGCGGACTACGAATACTCAAGCGCACCGCAGCCAATACTTATCAAGCAAGCAGCCAAGCTAAAGTGTTGGGAGGCGCGGGGATGAGTTACGATGAAACCAGTCAGTTCCGTTATGATGGTGAACATATTATAAGTGAAGGCTTTAAGCGTACTAAGAAAGTCCTACTCGGTAGCCAAAAGATCGTTGGACACCCAGATCGCAATGGCGGACTTTTTGTAAGTGGTGACGATAAACGACAGCATGTCGAATCTGGCGCCTGGGGAAACACGCTCGATTCATCTGCATTTATGGTCCAATTCCAAACCGATGTAAAAAATGGCAAAACAACATTCCATTACCATTATGTGGAAGGGGATGAGATTAAGGACTATCAATTCAAAATTGACGGCCAAGAAACCATTACAGTCCCGGCAGGCACTTATCAAACCATCCGCCTCAAACGGATTAATAAAGGCAGCCGAGAAACATTTATGTGGCTAGCCCCCAAATTAGATTATCAGTTGGTAAAAATGCAGGTACTCCGCGATGGTAAACGTTGGAGCAGCATGGCACTGACCCAATTAAAACTGGATCAGCCCTCTACAGCAACCTCATCGACTAATGAATAAAAGCACTCACACCGGTCATGATCATCTGAGCCGCAATTGCGGATAACACCAGACCACTAATTTTGGTCATGACCGATATTCCCTGTTTGGTAATGAGTCGTTCCATCGTGGCACTCAAATACAAAATGACCCCCAGTAGCAACATGGCCAATATGATACCGGCTAAATCGGCCACCCGAGTGGTCATGTCTTTCGCATCAGCAGCCATCACAACCAGCGCACCTAACACTGCTGGCCCCACCACAACCGGTGTGGTCAATGGCACGACAATCACATCACTAGGTGTCACATCGGCACTGACTTTAGAGTTTCCATCCGCACCTGAAGCCAACTGAATGGCAGTTAACAGCAATATAATCCCGGTTCCAATTCGAAATGAGTGAATGTTAATTCCGAATAGCGAGAAAATGAAATCACCGCCGATATAAACAATCAAACACATTAAAATACTGGCAATAATCACTTTGATCGCTAATTTCCGACGGATTTCATCCTCCCAGCGCCGAGTAATCGCTATATAAGTCGATAACACGAAAAAAGGCGCACACATGAAGAAGAACTTCACGCAAATATTTAAAATATATATGACCATTCGGAGCACTCACCATTGAAATTGGCGTGCATTATAAGCTTGCTTTTTCCCTACCCCAATCAGAAATTTCTAATAGACTCGGATTACTTCTCTTCATCATTCATAACCTGAATTTATCTTAGAAAATAGACTTTCATCAACGATAGACAACACGGCATAGAGCCAATGAATCGGGGATGGTATAGTGATTCATCTTAAATCCTAATCCTTTATTATTTATGTCTAGCATGACTCATATATTAATTACCGGTTGTTCGAGTGGTATTGGTCTGCGATGTGCCCAATTACTGCTGCAACGAGGCTATCACGTCGTAGCAGCCTGCCGCCAACCCCATGATGTCGAGCGACTTCAACAGCAGGGAATCATGAGTGTACAGATGGACCTCAGCTCACAACATTCCATCGAATCAGGATTTCAGGCTGCAATGACTTATCTGGATGGACACATTGATGCTCTTTTCAACAATGCTGCTTATGGCCAAACGGGAGCCATTGAAGATCTTCCCACCGAAGCACTGCGGGCCCAATTTGAAACCAATCTTTTTGGCTGGCACCATTTAATCCGTTTGGTACTTCCCCACATGCTAGCCCAAAATCATGGCCGGATTATTCAGGACAGCTCGGTATTGGGATTAGTGGCACTTTGCTATCGCGGTGCCTATTGTGCTTCTAAATTCGCTTTAGAAGGCTATACCGATACCCTCCGTCTGGAACTGGCCTCTACACCTATTCGCATCTCGTTAATTGAACCCGGACCGATTAACAGTCAATTTCGGCATAATGCCAAAGTCATATTTGAACAGACCATTCAATGGCAACAATCCCGACACAAAGATAACTATCAGGCGACGTTACAACGACTGGGAAGCGAACAACCGCTCAATCGCCACACATTACAACCTGAAGCGGTTTACCGGTGTTTACTCCATGCATTGGAAAGTTCCCATCCGAAGCACCGATACTATGTCACACGCCCAACGAAATACGTTGCCCTACTTCGCCGGATTTTACCCAGCATCTGGCTTGATCGCATATTACTCAAAGGAGGAGCCTGAATTTGTTCCGTTTAGCTGATTTAACACGCCGGATACCTTGCTGGCTAACTGTATTCACTTTGTGCTTCCCGCTCAGTGCTCTGGCCCAACCTTCATTGTGGCTCGCTCAAAAAGATCAACAGCAGCTCTATTTATTCGGTTCTATCCATATCGGAAGTCCCCGTTTATATCCACTCCCCTCGTCGGTATTAGATGCTTTTAAACAAAGCGAACAGCTCTGGGTTGAGGTCGACACCCGCCATCTATCATCCGAAGATATGCAGCAGATCCGTCGTGATGTGACACTCCCGGAAGGTGAAACAATTGATGCCCATATAAGTGTTCAAACACTTAAAAAGCTCAAAAAACGTAGCCAACAACTCGGCTTATCTTATTCGGTACTAGAGCATTATCAACCGTGGTATATCAGCGTACTCATTACCCAAAAAGTCTATCAGCAACAAGGTTATAACAGCCAACTGGGCGTCGATCAGTATTTTCTGAAACAGGCGACTTTAAAAGATAAACCCATCCGCCAACTGGAAACGGCCCCCCAACAGTTTCAATCGTTGTCCTCGTTAAAGAGCGACTCAAATACGATGCTTAAACAAGTACTCATAGCGGGTCATACACTCACTCAATCACTATCTCAAACTGTCGATGCCTGGAGAAGTGGGGATCAAGTTAAACTTCGTCAATTATTAAGTGAGCAGGAATCAGAGTCTGACAAGCAGGTAGAACAAAAATTTAAACAAAATTTATTAATTAAAAGGAACCAAAACTGGTTACAAATACTCACATCCATTAAAAGCCACCAACCTCAATTTATCGTCGTCGGTGCGCTTCATCTTTCTGGACCGGAAGGGTTATTAAATTTATTAAAAGGATCGGGGTATCATATATCCCAGATCAAATAATTAAAAAAATGTAAAATCAAAAATCAGGTAATAACACTGTCTTCGGAGGTTTATTATGAATGATGACTTTAGTCTGTTTCGACAACAGCTCGATGATGTTGTTCCAATACAACAAGACGCTCATCCCCAAATAACTCAGCCCCATTCGCTAACGGAATCACAATTAGCACGCCGAGAAGCCGCTTGCAGAGAACCGGAGGAACAGAACCCGCTATCTTTATCCGAACCGAAATTAATATTACCAGATGACTTAATCGCTTATAAACGAGATGGAATTCAAGAAGGTGTATTTAAAAAATTACGCTTAGGAAAATATCCTATCGGAGATCGTTTAGACTTACACAAAATCCGGCTTGAACAAGCACGACGTGATATTCAGCGTTTTATTCTTTTTAGCCAGGATCGGGGCCATCAGTGTGTGCTGATTATTCATGGGAAAGGAGCCCGCTCTACCCCGCCAGCGCGAATGAAAAGTTATGTCAACCATTGGTTGCCTCAGTTGGATCAAGTGATGGCCATTCATTCCGCCTTACCGATGCATGGCGGCTATGGGGCCGTTTATGTGCTATTACGTAAAAGTTACGAAAAAAAATTAGAAAACCGGGAACGCCATGCTCGGCACCTTGGTTAAGAATCGTCTGCCATTGATAACAGGAGCATACTATGGCCTCTGAATGTCCTTTTTACCAAAAATTATGTGCTCATTTTCAAGGCATTTTTCACCTTCAGCATTTACAGGCGATGGCCGGCTGGGATCAGGCAACCATGATGCCAGCTCAAGGCAACGACGCCCGCAGTAATGCCCTATCTGAACTTGCCGTCATCATCCATCAACGCTATAACCAAACGGCACTGGGCGATTGGTTTACCCATGCCGAAAATGAAACACTGGATACCCATCAGCATCAGTCACTTCGAGAAATGCGCCGCCGCTGGCAACAAGCCACTATGCTCCCCGTCGATGTTGTCAGAGCCAAAAGTCTGGCCGGAAATCGTTGTGAACATGCCTGGCGAACACAACGGCAGGAAAACGACTGGCAGGGATTTGCCAAAAACTTTAAAGAAGTGGTCGCGATTTCCCGAGAAGAAGCCAAAATACGCTCGGCGGCGACTGGCATGTCCCCTTATGACACCTTAATTGATCAGTACGAACCGGAGATGAATCAACAACGTTTGGATCAAATTTTCGGCTCTCTGGAACAATGGCTCCCCAATCTGATCCAGGAAGTTCAGGAGGTCCAGCATAGTTGGCAGCGGTTACCAGCCGGAAATTACACATCAGCTGAGCAAAAGCAACTCGGCTTAGAAATGATGAAGTTACTGGAGTTTGACTTTGAGCATGGCCGACTGGATATCAGCGCCCATCCCTTTTGCGGAGGGGTGCCTGATGATGTCCGCATCACGACTCGCTATGAAACCGGCGACTTTACCCAGAGTTTGATGGGGATTGTTCATGAAACAGGCCATGCTCGCTATGAGCAGAATTTACCCGGCCCATGGCGAGGGCTTCCTATTGGCGAAGCCCGATCCATGGGGATCCACGAATCTCAAAGTTTATTCTTTGAAATGCAGCTCGGACATAGCGATGCATTTTTGCGGCTATTACAGCCTCGAATCAAACGCTTTTTAAACGTTGATCTCTCAGCAGAACAACTGCGGCAGCATTATCTTTATGTCAAACCCGGTCTAATCCGAATCGAAGCCGATGAAGTCACCTATCCGGCCCATATTTTGCTGCGATATCAGATAGAGCGAGACCTCATTAGCGGCCAGATTGAAGTCGACGATATTCCGGAACTCTGGGATCAACTGATGCAGAAATATTTAGGGTTATCTACTGCGGGAAATTATCGAGAAGGCTGTTTACAGGATATTCATTGGACCGATGGGAGTTTTGGATATTTTCCAAGTTATACGCTGGGAGCCATGTATGCAGCCCAATTTTATAGTGCGATGATGCAACAATCCCCAGCCATTGAAACTGCTCTGGAACAGGGCAATCTGGCGCCAATGTTTCAGTGGTTAAAAACCAGAGTCTGGCAATTAGGTTGCTTGCACACCACCGATAGACTCGTCAGCGATGCTACCGGAGAAATTCTGAATCCAGACTACTTTTATACCCATCTGAAAAAACGTTATTTAGGCCAGTAATCACAGATGAGACGATCGTCATGATCGTCTCATTTATGGATGTTCAAACTGTTGACTTGCTAACACCTGAGCCCACCAACGCGTCGTTTCAACGTAACAAGCCCGGTAACCATCTCCGGCCCCACTCCCGCCGGCCGCAGCCATGGTTTCTTGCCAGCGACAAAAACGTTCCCGAAACTGATGAAAACTCCGTTTAGCGACTTCAAAACTCTTCAGTGCATGGATATTCGGAGTGGACATTCCATCTAATTGACTGGCTTGCTGAGCCGTTTGCTGTTCAGCCAACTCAGCTTTATGCCCCACATCAGAGAGTACTTTTTGCAAGCAGTTGGCTAACTCAGAGCGCGCAGAAACCTGCGACCAACACTGATCAATCGCATTCGGCTGTGATGCTAGATGAGCCTGCTTTTGAGTGCTACATCCAGCCAACAACATTCCCAATCCAGCTCCCAAACAAATGTTTTTGATCCATTGATTCATATCGATTCCTGAATAATCCGCTGATTAATCATTTCAACACAGGGATATTGTGTGCCACTCACCACCGAGAGAGAAACATAATCTAACTTAATCCGTAAACTCTGTATAACAGTTAATCCTAAAAATTCAGCCAAAATAACCCGAATAACCCCGGCATGAGTCACCCAAATTGCGGTTTGATGGGTATATTGCCACGCTCGCAATGCTTGTAAAACCCGAGCTCTGAATTCACTGTAACATTCGCCATCCGAACCCACCCGATAATTCGATAAATCCTGATTCCAGGCATCAATCTCGTCCTTGGGGAGCTGACTCCACGCCTGACCTTCCCATTGACCAAAATTGATTTCCTGAATACGGGGATCCAACTGATACGAACCGGGCAGTTGTTTCGCTAGTTTGACACACCGACTCAAAGGGCTGGAATACACGGGAAATGCAGACATCTGCTCTAAATAATAGGGCTGAATCGCTGGAATCGCTACCGTCGAGACATCCAACTGACCATAGCAGATCCCATCCATATCTTTAGGATGCGCATGTCTGACTAGCCAAAGCTGTGCCATTGCGCCCCCAACACCAGATAAATACTCACCTCAGCCAATTGTTGTGCCGCGCCCAGACAATCTCCGGTAAACCCACCGATCTGTCGCTGTAAATAGCGGCTAAACAAATATGTAATCCCGACCGGAACGCCAATCATACAACTGACAAAAGCCACATCGAAAGAAGGTAACAACAGGTACGATAGAAGCCCCGTCACCGTCGCGATCCCAACATCCAGCCCGTTGATGCCTCGACTCACGCCACCGGCTTTGCCACTACCATCCACTCTGGCATAGGTCATTAATGCCATCATCCATACCGGCATCACCCGACTAAACGGATAACTAATCAGTAAAGCCGTCCAGGAAAGCTGGCTCAGCAGAGCCAGTTTCAACAAGATAAGCAAAATACTGCCCAAAACACCATAGGTGCCCAACCGGGAATCTTTCATGATGGTCAGGATCTGATCTTTATGGTATCCGCCCCCAAAGCCATCACAGCAATCCGCAAATCCATCTTCATGAAAACCGCCGGTCAGCCAGACTCCGGCAGCCATCACTAAGATAACCACCACCAAAGTGGGCCATAAAAACGAGCCGACGTACCAGAGCAGTGCCAGTAAGCCTGCCAACACCCAACCCACTAGCGGGAAATAACGACTGGCATGTTGCTGAGCATCAGCGCCGAATGTAACCCATTGAGGAACGGGGATCCGTGAAAAAAAAGCAAACGCGTTAGCGATCGCGTTTAATTCATGCTTAATCATGCGAGCTCACACCGGCATCAGCAAATGAAGCCATTTCATTGAAAAAGACCAATGCTGAACAAATAAGCGGATAGGCAACGGCAGCGCCAGTCCCCTCACCCAACCGGAAACCTATATCTAAGAGAGGTTGAGCACCGATAGCCTGTAACAATTTTCGATGCCCTTGCTCGGCTGAACCATGCGTGAAAATCATATAATCACGAACAGCGGGGACCAATCGCATTGCAACTAATGCCGCAGAGGTTGCAATAAATCCATCAATCAACACCACCATGTTCAGTTCAGCTGCAGCCAACATCGCGCCGGTCATTGCGGCAATCTCCAGCCCACCTACAGCTTCCAGCACCGATCTAGGATCCTGACTATCCAACTGATGTAACGCTAGAGCATCTGCAATCACCCGCGCCTTGTGCGAAACGCCTTGCGCATCCAATCCGGTTCCTCGTCCCACACATTCCTCGGCGGATAGTTCCAGCAATGCCGCCATAATGGCTGCGGCACTCGAGGTATTTCCAATCCCCATTTCGCCGAAGCCAATCACATTGGTTCCCTGTTCTTGTTGAACCTTAACTTGTGCGGCACCGATGTCCATCGCCTGCTGACATTGCTCTTGAGTCATTGCCCGTTGCTGAGAAAAATCAGCTGTTCCCGAAGTAACCGAACAATCCACTAATTGAGGATGAGCCTCAAAATGGCCATCGACACCGACATTGACAATACTAAGTGCAATATCATGCTGACGACAAAAAACGTTAATCCCAGCGCCGCCCTGTAAAAAATTATTGACCATTTCAACGGTGACCTGTTTGGGGAATAAACTAACGCCCTGAGCGACAATCCCATGATCCGCAGCAAAAACCAACATCGCCGGGCGTTGCAGACTCGGCGTTAACGATTGCTGAATTAAGGCGATCTGACAAGCAATGGCTTCCAATTTTCCTAATGAGCCGGGGGGCTTGGTTTTTTGATCAATAATCTGATGAATTTGAGATTCCAATTGACGAGATAATGGCGTAATAGCGTACATATTAAATTTAAGAGCAAATAAAAAGATAAACCATTATCCAAAACCACTCTCTATTTGCCAACTGAGATTACTAATAATCGACAACCGTTTGATTTCGATAGTATCTTGGTCAGAAAGAACGATATTTATACCTCTATAATCATGGAACCTGATAAAAAGATATTGATAACGTTCCAAGGCTTAAAGTAGAGGGCTCAACAGATAAAAAATATTTTCTAAAATTCGCTCTTTAAACGGGCGATGTCGCCAACGATTTAATACGATCTCTTCTGCTTGTTGACGATACTGTTCATGCAGCGCCGTCAATTTTTGAGTAAAACGCTGGTCGTCCACCAGCAGCGTGACTTCGAAATTCAGCCAAAAACTACGTCGATCCAGATTCACCGTGCCAATCAATACCAATTTTTTATCAATCAACACGCTTTTAGTATGAAGCAATCCTCCTGAAAACTGTCGGATCACAACACCTGCCTGAATCAGATCATCCATAAAAGCCCGACTGGCATATTTCACCATCACTGAGTCATTTTGCTCAGGAACGATAATCTCAACCTGAACGCCCCGCTCCGCAACAGCTTTCAGGGCGGCCGCCAAACTTTCATCCGGAACAAAGTAAGGTGTTGTTAAGCAGATATCATGGCGGGCACTATAAATTGCCTGTAGCAAGACCTGCGGGATCATATCGTCACTAAATTTAGGCCCGGATGGAATAAGCTGTGCCCAGCTTTGACGTTCATGGATCTCTGCCTCTTGGGGAACAGACATAATATGGGTTGGATCCAGTAGTCGCTCAGACGTTTCCATTTCCCAATCCCAAACTAAAGTCATCCACATCGAACGCACTGTCGGGCCTTTTAGCCGGACCATCACATCCACCCACTGACCCACTCCAGCATCCTGTTTAAAATAATGTGGATCAACCATATTCATCGATCCGGTATACCCAACACGTTGATCAATGACCACTAGCTTGCGGTGCATCCGCAGGTCTAAACGCTGAAACAGCATTCGAAACGTACCTACGGGCAAAACTTCCACTAAACGAACACCTGCAATCTTTAAACGGCGAGCCCAATCACTACGTAAAAATTCATGGCTCCCAACTGAATCCAGCAAAATACGGCATTCCACCCCGCGAGCACGGGCATCAAGCAGGGCTTGATTAATTTTGTCTACCAGACCGCCATTAAACCAGATATAAAATTCAAACAAACATTCATGCTGAGCGGCGGCAATATCATCCACAATGCGACCTAAGATCTGTTCCGGGGTCGTCAATAACTGTAAGTCATTGCCCTGCTGATAGGGCATGCCGGTTCGAAAACGCACCAGATTGGCAATAGGAGCCGCTAAAGAAGTGGCTTCAGGATTACTTTGAGTCGTTTTAGCATTCAACCACGATTTATAAGGCCGATACATCAATCGGCTCTGCTCAGCCCGACGATTTCCCAGTTTTAGTTCACCAAACAAACCATAAAGCACTAATCCAGCTAGCGGAATGCCCATAATCAATGCCAGCCAGGCCAAAGAAAAACCGATATCCCGACGCCGCATAATCACACGTAACGCCACTGCAAACAGCAATAACGTATAAAAAATAGCCACAATCCGGGAAATCGTGGTCGTTAAGGTAAGATGATCCCAAACACTAGCTTCGCCCATGCTCCCCCGAACCAATACAACTGCTCAACAGTCAAACTTCATTAGACAATATGGTTATCATACTGAAGCCCGTTACAAAGCGGAACAACTTCTACACTCAAATAAAATCAAGCGGTAGTTTATGATCCGGCTCAGGAAAGATTAGATCCAAGCGCTGCAAATCCTGTTCTGTTAACTCAATTTGGGCCGCTCGAGCATTGCTTTCAACATGAGCGATCGTCGAGGCCTTAGGAATAGCCATCACATGATGCTGACGAATACACCAAGCGAGCATAATTTGAAATGGATCAGCCTCATGTTCATCGGCGATCTGCCGTAAATCATGGCACCCGAGTAACTCCCGACACAACCGTCCAGCCTGAGCCAATGGTGCATGAGCCATCATCGTTACCTGATGACGAGCTAAAAAGGGTTGTAAATCAAACTCCGTTCCCCGGGAAGCAAGATGATAAAGAACCTGATTGACCTGACAATGTTCTCCACCTTCACATTTGAGTAGTTCATCCATATCACAGGTATCAAAATTCGACACCCCCCAACGACGGATCTGCCCATTCCGGCGTAACTGTTCCATCCCTTCAATCGTCTGTTGCAAGGGGATTCCCCCTCGCCAATGAAGTAAATAAAGATCTAAGTAATTGGTTTTCAATCGTTCTAAAGATCGCTCACAAGCGTCGGCCAAAGGGGCTCCCGCCGCATTGTTCGGTAACACCTTGGAGACCAAAAACACCTGCTCTCGACAATCTCTAATCGCTTCCCCGACCAGCACTTCACTGCGACCATCCCCATACATTTCAGCCGTATCGATGAGCGACAGACCCAGTTCAATGCCTCGATGTAAAGTGTCAATTTCCTGATTGAAGCGCCCAGGCTCATCACCAAGTAACCATGTTCCCTGTCCCAATACAGGCAACTCAGTTCCATCTTTTAACGATACTGTTTTTATAATCGACACTATACCCTCCTCAGCACAGCTGCTTGTGGTAGATCCGGCGATTATCACCTTTAAAATAGTAGCAAAACAGTCAAATTTTAGTCATATTCTTACGATTAATCTCGGAGGGATCCCACACCGTTGCCTTAAAATAACTAATCACTGTCAGAGTCGTTATTGAATTTGTAGTAAAAATCGCTACATTAAGGCCCTGATTTGAGAGTATTGTTAAATTTATGCCAGAGTGTTATTGCCATAGTCACCGCCCATATCATGAATGTTGTGAAATTTATCATTCAGGAACACCTGCACCGACGCCGTTAGCATTGATGCGTTCAAGGTATAGTGCTTTTGTTCTGGGATTAGGCGAATACCTCTGGAAAACGCATCATCCCGATTTTCGGGGTCTACTCACCATCGAAGAATTGAACCGACAGGATACACAGTGGAAAAAACTGGCGATCGTCTTTCACGGAATTGCTCCGGCTGGCGACACTGGTCTGGTTGAATTTAAGGCTTGGTATCAGCGTTCTGATGGACAACTTGCGCTGATGCATGAACGCTCTAACTTCGTAAAAGAACAAGGGCTATGGCTTTATACCGATGGCCTCATGAACCCACCGACGATAGGGCGCAATGCGTTATGCCCATGCGGTAGTGGCAAAAAATTTAAGCAATGTTGTCTAAAAAGACCCATATAAAATAATTAAGAGACTTTCATGCAACACAAAATTCTATTAACTGATTGCCCTGATGAAAAAGGCTTAATTGCCAATATCACGTCATTATGTTCGGAACATCAACTCAATATTATTAAAAATAATGAGTTCGTCGATCATGCCCATAATCGCTTTTTTATGCGTACAGAATTTTCCGGGGATTTCAATGCAGAGGCATTTGAAAGTCAGTTACAGGCGCTACTTCCTGCCGGCGGCTCATACCGTCTAAGTTCTCAAGAGCGCAAACGAATTGTCATTTTAGTCACCAAAGAAGCACACTGTCTGGGTGATATATTGATGAAATCTTTTTATGGTGACCTGCATGTCGAAATTGCAGCCGTTATTGGGAATTACGACACATTAAAAGATTTAACTGAAAAATTTAATTTGCCTTTCCATCACATCAGCCATGAAGGTTTAAACCGTTCCGAACATGAAAAACTGATTGCGGCACAAATTCGGGAATACGCTCCGGATTATGTCGTATTAGCCAAATATATGCGGATTCTGACACCAGAGCTGGTTGCTGAATATCCTTATCGAATTATTAATATTCATCATTCATTTTTACCGGCCTTTATTGGCGCGCGGCCTTATCAACAAGCTTTTGATCGCGGGGTTAAGATGATTGGGGCGACAGCTCATTTTGTAACCAATAACTTAGATGAAGGCCCAATTATCGAACAAGATGTGATCCATACGGATCACACCTATGATGCAGACCGGATGGCCAGCGCCGGACGGGATGTTGAAAAATATGTCCTCAGCCGAGCATTGCGCTTCGTGATGGATGAAAAAGTCTTCGTCACCGGCAATCGGACCATTGTCTTCCGTTAATTTATTTTAATTATCAAGCAACGGTGCTCACTACCCCCCTCGGGAATGTAGCGTCACCGGTTGCTGATAGTCAAAATCATTCAAGACGCCAACCATAGCTGCAGGTTGAACCGTATTCTCATCCGGTTCCGAAGCCGTCAGATGCCCTCGACGTTCTTCATACTTCAACCGCTCTAATAACGACATATTGTTTAATATTTCAATGTTAAGTGTTTGCTGACAAGGGCACAATGCGACGTTTTCCAACATCTGTTCTAACTGCACGCCTCGCAAATATCCATGCTGAACGGATGTATTCCAACGCTGCAATTGCACTTGTTCCAAAACGGGATCGGCGCTATAGAGAGGCTGAGGCTTTGGCAGCTGAAAATAATGCCGCCAATCCACGGTCTCTTTTTCTGGAGACTCCGGGCGAAAGTCAAACTGAGGCTGATCACAAACATCCGGGCTGAGCAGGCTCAACAACAAGTTAAATTTAGCCTGTTGCCCCTTCTCAACACAATGATTCAGCGTCTGGGCTAGCTGCAGCTCATCACAACAAACGGCCTGCCGAATTGACTCACTCAGCATGAAATTCTCCTCTGTAATTAACAGAGCTATCGGCTGGCCTTAAAAAAACTTCAACACAATCGGCAACCCATCTGATTTGTCTATAATTTATTCAATCTCTGGCCGAATCAGTATTTTTTGCCGATTTAGAGTTTACAAGGCCGGAAGTGATGGGTAATATTCGCCAACATCTGGAGGGGTTCCCGAGCGGCCAAAGGGAGCAGACTGTAAATCTGCCGCGAAAGCTTCGATGGTTCGAATCCGTCCCCCTCCACCATTTTTCTCAAAAAACCACCGTCAGGGTGTTTTTTTTGTGTTAAACGTCAGATTCAAATTCAATTACACATTTTCGGCGCTGGTTTATTTTGTAAATAATCCACTAACGCCTGATCCCAATAGGGACAATCAGCAAATCGTTGCACCAGAAAGTCAATGAAAGTTCGCAACCGTTGCGGCTGATAATGCGCATTTGGATACACCAGCCAAGCGCTTAATTTTTCTAATTCGTAATCACCTAGCACAATCTCCAGCTGCCCATTGATAATCGACTGCCAACCAATAAATGTCGGAATGACAGCGATTCCCTGCCCAGCAATCGCTAAATTTCGCAGTATTTCACCATTGTCAGCGCTCAGATACGGATGATAACGGATTAAAACCGGTTCACCGTGCTGATAAAACGACCAGCTCATATTCGGACGCAAACTATAGTGCAAGATCCGGTGTTCTTTGAGTTGTGACAACCGTTTCGGACATCCAAATTTCTCCAGATAAGTCGGTGCAGCACATGCAACAAAACGAATATCCGTCAAGCGTCGAGCTCGTAAACTCGAATCATCCAGATGTGCAATCCGCAACGCTAAATCAATCCCCTGCTCAACCAGTTGATGCCGGCTATCCGATAAACTAATCTGCAATCGGATCTCTGGATACATCTGTAAGAACTCATCAACCGCCGGGCTTAAATGCATGGTACCGAACGTGAGTGGTGCAGCCAGATGAATCGGCCCGGCAATCTGACTCCGAGAGCGACGCGTATTTTGATTGAGCTCATCAATTTCATCAATAATCCCAATGCTCCGCTGATAGTACTGCTGACCAGCATCCGTCAAAGTAAGCCGACGAGTCGTCCGATGCAGCAATGCCGTTCCCAGCTGTTCTTCCAATTGCGAAAGCCGGCGGCTTACCATTGATTTGGCCATATTCAGTTGCTGAGCGGCTCGGGTGATCCCTCCAGCTTCAACAATTCGGACAAACACTCGCATCTGCTCTAACTGCCCCATAACGCCTCACTTAATTGTTGCTAATAAAGCAACAGATAATTCACGAATACTCAGTTTATTACAAAAAATAGAACGATAAACTATATCAATATCGTCAGTAAAAGGATCAAGCCAATGCAACGACAAATTCAACGTCTGGTGACTGGGGTTGCGACCAGCGACGGTGCCGGCGTCAAACTCACCCGAATGATTGGAACATCCCAATTAGGCCATATCGATCCATTTTTAATGCTGGATTGTTTCGAATCGGATCAACCAGATGATTACATCGCCGGCTTTCCAAGTCACCCCCATCGAGGCTTTGAAACCGTCACCTATATTCTGAACGGACGGCTGCGCCACAAAGACAATCATGGTCATGAAGGCGTGATTGAGGAAGGTGGGATCCAATGGATGACCGCCGGACGAGGCATCATCCACTCAGAAATGCCAGAACAGCAGCAAGGGTTACTAAAGGGATTTCAATTATGGGTCAATTTACCAGCTAAAGATAAAATGGTCGCTCCTCGCTATCAGGAATATTCTGCCGCTCAAATTCCCCAAGAAACCGATCCTCAAGGGAACTGTATTCGCGTAATTGCCGGACAAACCCCGCATCAAACTATCGGGCCAATCCAAACGGCAGACACTCAGGTGAGTTACTTTGATATCAGTTTGGTCGCCGGAGCTCAGATGCAATGGCCCATCGCAGCGGATCAATCCGGATTTATTTATACGATCAATGGCAGCGTTCGCTTATCGCCAGAGACCTCCCCCATTCAAGCTTATCAATTGGCGGTTCTGGGTGAAGGTGATTCCATAACGCTTCATGCAACTCAACCCAGCCGCATCTTGTTGATTACGGGACGCTCGATACGAGAACCTATTGCCTGGGGAGGCCCCTTCGTCATGAATACCCGGGAGCAAGTATTACAGGCCTTTGACGACTTTCAAAACCATCGTTTTTAAGCACGAGCCACACCACTATCAAAATAAACAGATCAAAGGGGAAAAGCATGGGACGTCTTATTCATGGCCAATGGCAGGACCAGTGGTATAACACCGTAGAAAATCAGGGCCGGTTTC
The DNA here is from genome assembly GCF_046054165.1 of Celerinatantimonas marina. NCBI lineage: Bacteria > Pseudomonadati > Pseudomonadota > Gammaproteobacteria > Celerinatantimonadaceae > Celerinatantimonas > Celerinatantimonas marina. The sequence goes on from NZ_JBFNXK010000011.1 coordinate 25,648, forward strand.
AGCGCAGTGAATCTCAATTTCGCCACTGGATCACCCCTGATGGCCGCGCAGGGAGCACCGGAAACTCCGGTTTTAAAGCCGAGGCCGGGCGCTACCACCTTTACGTTTCACTTGCCTGTCCCTGGGCCAACCGAGCCTTAATTTTCCGGACTTTAAAAGGTCTTGAATCCTTGATCGATGTCTCGGTCGTCCACTGGCATATGGGTGAACATGGCTGGACGTTTCAAGCGGCCCCAGGGGCCACTCAGGACCCACTTTATCAACTCGATTATCTATATCAACTGTATCTGAAAGCAGATCCCGACTACAGTGGCCGGGTGACAGTCCCGGTTTTATGGGATAAACAGCAGCAAACGATCGTCTCGAATGAATCAGCCGATATTATCCGAATGCTTAACAGCGCATTCGATCATTTGGGTGCAAAACCCGGCGATTATTACCCGCCTGAATTACGGGAGTCTATCGATCAACTCAATACCCGTATTTATCATGACGTGAATAACGGCGTGTATAAAGCTGGATTTGCAACCACCCAATCCGCTTATGAAGAAGCTGTAATACCACTATTTACCACCCTCGATGAGTTGGAAAATCGATTGGCAACGCACCGTTACCTGTTGGGGAATACTTTAACCGAAGCTGATTGGCGCCTTTTTACCACCTTGATCCGTTTTGATCCGGTTTACTACAGTCACTTTAAATGCAATCTACGTCTGATTAGAGATTATCCGAATCTATATCAATATATGAAAGAGCTCTATCAGTTCGATGGCATTGCTGACACCATCGATTTTGATCACATCAAGGGGCATTATTATCAAAGTCATACCCTGATCAATCCGACCCAAATTGTCCCGCTGGGTCCGATTCAAGACCTATGTTCCGCTCATAACAGAGAGCAGATCGGTCCATAACATCATGCCTATCGAGTACAAACTGAACCGGCGAGTCATACGTCGAAGGCAGGAGACGCCATGAACGATAGATTCAACTTTCATACGTTTAGTGATACGGTTCTTACTTTGACACCAAACTCTCATAATCATGAGCGATTATCACGTTATTCATCAGCAAGATTTTCAGAAAGTGCCCTGGAAAAATGGTCAGGGCTTTACCTATGAAATAGATAAACTATCCGAGCCCTCTGATCCGGAAGCTTTTCTTTGGCGACTATCGATTGCGGAAGTGAAACAATCAGGAGATTTCTCATTCTTTAATGGCTACCAGCGCAATATATCCATCTTAAGTGGCGGGGGAATGTATCTGAACGTCGATGGGATCCAAAGTCCTGAGCTATCGGCATTTCAATCGTTTCAGTTTGCAGGTGAGGCTCAAACTTATTGCACCTTAACCGGCCCAGAACTCCGTGATTTCAATGTCATCTACCGAGATCCATTTCAGGTCTCTGTAGACTGGATGACCCCTTCACCACAACCACTCACCATTGCACCCCATACCACCTGTTTTATCATCAGTGGCAGGCAAACTTCACATGTCCGCACACGCCAGCATATTTATCATTTGTCAGAATGGGAACTGCTAAAGATAACCCCATCGTCGGTCCCTGAGAAACTACAGTTCATCGAATGTAACCATGCGAGTGTTGTGGGGATCATTATGATTCGCCGGAGGGTATCCTAGGGCCCCATCAATGTATAGCGACGTGTTCTGTAACACCAGAAACAACTTCAGGGCACGTTTGAATCCCTCTCTGTGGACATTATGAAAATTCCGGTGCAGACCCCATACATTCCAAGCCTCATTAGAGCGATTTAAACATAATATAACTATCAACCAATCCTAGACGACCATGACGGTATCCCTTAGGAATAGTCCCCACAATGCGAAATCCTAATGTCTGCCACAATTGAATTGCCACCTCATTTGTCGACACAACCGAGCGAAATAGCATGGCGATATACCCTAATTCCCGAGCCATCTCCATCGAATGTTCACACATCAAAGTTGCAATGCGCGCTCCCTCAGCAGACTGGCAAATATAACTGCAATTACAAATATGATCACCGGGACCCATTGCATCCGGTTGAATCATATAAGAACCGAGAATTTGTCCGGATTCCTCAACGACCAATGTTTTCTGAGGCTGTTCACACCACAACTGATAAGCCTGTTCAAATGTTAATGAAGGTGGATAAGGATACGTTTCCTGTGCCTGAATAATGGCCTGAAATGTCGGCCAGAAAATTTCAAAATCAGCTCTTGTCATCTCCCGAATCATTTTCGGTCTCCTTGGGCTTTTGCCCTATCATTCAATACATGTCATCACCAAAGAGGACGACTTATCAGCCTCCGTTTTAAAGCCAACGTCTGACCCGATTGCGATAATTCAGATAGGCTCGTCCTTGCTCATAACTCATTTTTTCCTCTTCATAGGGAATAAACATCCAATTCATGACGCAAAAGAAGAATAAGGGAGACAACAATGTCAACGGCTGACCTAATCCAGCCGAAATACCCAATAAGATGAGCGTGAGTCCTAAATACATAGGATTGCGGGTTAATCGATAGCAACCATCAGTCACTAAGGCACTGGAACGGCGAAAACTTTTAGTCGTGCTTTGTTTCTTAAACTGAAAAAAGGCCATCCCCACAAATGACAAACCTAATGTAATTAAAAATAAACTAACCACTAAATTAGCGGGGAAAAACCAGAGTGAATGAGTGGGGAACCCCACATATAAAATCGCGGTAAAAACTAAACTCAAACCCACATAGACAGGCGGAATCAATACGATTGTTCGACCATAACTCTGTATTCTAGAAGTGGCCATCGACAGCTCCTATTTGAGCAAAAATGATAACCTGATGTTATTCCAGTATAGCGGAGTCTCTATCGAGCAATGACGCTGAGCCCATTCAAAAGCTAAAATTTAATACGTAGATCAAGTTACTCGCAGCAACGGATTCTAAAAAAGAATCACAGATCAAATTATAACTATCATATAGATAAATAACTGGATATAAATCACCCAGTTATTGGTAAAGACAGTCCTAATTCAACATCGTTCTCTAAATCAGTTGCGACAATTTCAGTTCATAATAAAAATAATGATCCTGAGCAGCCTTAGCCTGCTTTTTAGCATAGCTGGCTATTTCACTTAATTTTTCTAATGAAGGCCCGAGATAACTATTCCAGCAAGTCACCCCACAAGCCAATTGCGTTAATGGAAAAAATTTCTCCTCACCATTTCGATCCTGGCTGACAATTCCCCCATGTAAGATATCCTGATGTCGATATAAAGCTCGGCTACGCTCGGAAAAAGTCTTCTGTATTTGCTTGACGGCTTTATACCAATCCTGGGTGTTACAAAAAATAACGATGAAATCATCTCCCCCTAAATGACCAATAAACCGAGCATAAGGCCGCAAATATTGTGTGAGTAGTTGTGCCACCAATCGGATCATCTGATCGCCTCGTTCATACCCACAACAATCATTGAATGGCTTAAAATTATTCAGATCAAAATAAGCCACCTCGAAGCCTTCTTGACCATTCATCAAAGTCTGTAATGTTCGATGTAATGGCACATTGCCCGGCAGCATGGTCAATGGATTCGCATATCGGGCTAACTGAAGTTTGTAGTCTGATAGTCGTCGCATCAACTCCAGAGCATAACCTAATCCCTGATAAATACCTTGCCGGATGATCACAAACGCACTGTCCAGCCCCGTTGCATCAGAGTGACTCAACCGTCGACCAATTTCCGATAACGGCAGATAACTTTCCACCACAATCGGCGCGTCATCCATCAAATCAGCAACGGTCGTTCGCTGGTGTAATGAATGTCCAAACGGACCGGAATGCAATTCTAATAGTTCTTCCCGACGAACAATGCCTAACACAGTCCCTTGCTCATTAGTCACCGCGACATAAGTCATATGCTTGTCATGACGCATCTGCTGTAATAATTCATGAGATGATAATGACGGTAAAACGGAAGGCACTGAATGCAATAATGAGGCAGCGGTATAAGGCTCTTCATTGGAGGGATAGGCCAAATCAAGCATATGGGTTAAAGATTGCGGATAGATAGCAGGTTTTTGGATTAAAAAGCCTTGATACAAATGGATATTGAGTCCGGCAAACTGCTCCAGTTGCTCCTGATCCTCAATTTTTTCAGCGATCAAAACCGCATTTAAATGATCGGCAACGCCCACCACTAATTCGATAAGAGTCATCGTATGCGGATGCTTTAGCAAGGTATCTGCAAAAAAACCATCCAACTTGACATAATCAGGTTCAACCTCAAGCAGTGTTTGTAACCCGGCATAACCACTACCAAAATCATCGATGGCAATTTCTATCTGCAATCGCCGTAATTTAGCCAGTAACTGTTGCTTTTCTTCATTCAGGGAGAACGGCGTATTTTCAGTTAATTCAATCACCAATGGTCGATCCCGCTGCCATTCCTTTAAACGGGCATAACTCCCCGGGATATCCTGAAACAGTGCCTGAGGTGACAGATTGATAAATAACTTCCCAGTGAGTTCTATCTGGTTGGCTCGCTGCACCGCAAGCTCTGCACATAGCCATTCCAATTCACAACCCACACCTTGTTTGTCTGCATTTTCGAACAAAGGAACGGCTAAATGGTATGGACTATTGCTCGGGCCCCTGCTTAACGCTTCGTAGCCTAATACCTGTTGTTTGAAATGATCCCATATCGGTTGAAATAAGATCGTTATTTTTTGCTTACGAATAATATGAGCGATCGATACCATTTCGCCGGTATAAGACATTCCCATAACCTCCCTGAATAAATGCAGAATGCTGCTATCATTAGCAAAATTCAGTGACGAAATGATGACATTCTGAGGGAGGGATCCAAATAACAGCTAATACCTTGTTAATTATTATAAATAGCCAACGTTTAACGATAAATTATTACACCTAAATCGAATCCAACAACCGTAAATTAATCTGATTGAAGCGACCGAAATGAAATCGTAGACAAAAGAGTTCGACGCACCGGACACGTTTTTACCATTGCTAAAATAGCCTGTCTTTCAGACTCAGATAAATCGCCGACTAATGAGACGTCATATTCAAAACACACCTCGCCTTCATGACTCCGATCAAGGTTTACAATCGTTGCTACCGAGCTCAATGATAATGCATGCTGCTCAGTGTACATTCGCACGGACATATTAATGCAACAAGCCAACGCGGCTTCCAGCAAATCATGCGGCCTGAACCCCTCACCTTTTCCACCTTTATCGCTGTGAATATCACTGTAAGCAACGACGCGATCATTGGTAAATTGAGTCTGATACGGCTGACTTAAGCACTTGGTCCTAATCATGAAATACTCCGGGAAATATTAGAATCAAGTCTCACCAATATACGCTGATAAATTCAGCTCTCAATTTCTGTATTATTCCGAACCATCGCTTAAAGGTAGTCCCCCTCTCATTAAAGAGAGGGGGATAAAATCCCACTATGCATTCATATAAAGACGATATTCCGCTATTTTTTGAGCTAATCTGCCGGCTAATGGTGCATGAGCACTTGCTAATTGATCATGAATCAACTGTGCTTCATCCCGATAATTGGCTATTTTCATTTTATTCCAATGCGCCGGAGGTGCCTGCAAATTAGTAATCCTATCCGCTAATTTGACCAACCAAATTTCTTTAGGCTGTTGCCTAATTCGGCTTAGACTATCCAGCATCTGTTCTTTCTTAGAAGGCAACTGCTGATCTTTGGTTAAACTTAAAACACCTAATGCCACCGCTTCACCAAATTCTAGTTTGACTTGCTCATAAGTCACATCCGTATCTTCAATCACATCATGCAATAGTGCACACTGAATCGATAAATCTGGACGTTGTACTGGAATAACAGATATAGCCGCGATCACTTCCATGGCCACATTACCGATATGATTAAGGTACGGAATATCACTTCCGGGTAACGTCTGATACCGATGTGCAGCTGAAGCAAAATTCCAAGTCTTCAGATATAAATCCTGAGTAAATAAGCTATCCATCTATGATCACCGAACAATAAACAAAATATTTCAGAGTCTGTTTACGACCATTAAACAGCACAGGCATTGACTGCTTCAGTATGCAGACAGATTTTTAAAAATAAAGCTCAAACTTTCATCAGCGATCACATTCCCAAAGACATTTTTATTGATATATATCATTTTAAGATCGCAGCCAGATTGGTAAACATGCCCTACATTAACGCTATACCTTTAAGAAACATCCCATCATTTTGGGCCCGCTATCAATAAGTTGCATTAAAATGCCGAAGAACTGACGAATTTACAGCCAGTTGAGGCTGATTCGCGGTCATTTGGTATATAATTCAGGCAAACGATCTGTTTTTCAATTTTTTTACAGAAAATGGGTTGACGCTAGGTAGGCATATCAGCATAATACGCGCCGCAGCAACGGAACAGTTGCTCACAAAACGATGGCTATGTAGCTCAGCTGGTTAGAGCACAGCACTCATAATGCTGGGGTCGCAGGTTCAAGTCCCGCCATAGCCACCAACAAGTCTGTAAAGACTACTGAAAATGCGGAAGTGGCGGAATTGGTAGACGCGCTAGATTTAGGTTCTAGTATCGTAAGGTGTGAGAGTTCAAGTCTCTCCTTCCGCACCATTTTCAGTCTGCAGGGATATAGCCAAGCGGTAAGGCAACGGGTTTTGATCCCGTCATGCGCTGGTTCGAATCCAGCTATCCCTGCCATTTTATTTAAACGAAGCTTTGACGATATCTTAGGGATATAGCCAAGCGGTAAGGCAACGGGTTTTGATCCCGTCATGCGCTGGTTCGAATCCAGCTATCCCTGCCATTATATGGCTATGTAGCTCAGTTGGTTAGAGCACAGCACTCATAATGCTGGGGTCGCAGGTTCAAGTCCCGCCATAGCCACCAATGATGTACAGGCTTGATTTAAATAAGATTTTTAGAAATTCTTGTTGACGACTTTAAAGATTCAGGCATATAATTTTGGCCGCTCAACAGCAACAGTTTTAGGGGTATAGCCAAGTGGTAAGGCAACGGATTCTGATTCCGTCATTCGTTGGTTCAAGTCCAGCTACCCCTGCCAATATCGAGAAAGCCCGCCTTATGCGGGCTTTTTCATTTCTGATATTTTTTGCGCTCACGGCAAATGCTCTAGAATAAGCAGCCACTGCCAAATTTAACATCACATTGGGCAGTGACCCATCATTCTCGCTATTTCAATCCTACGGCATACCGTAATGCTTGCCGTTTTAAAACACCACTATGCTCAGCCAGCGACAATCCCCATCGCCGCAGTTTGCCAACCATCGGATGTGAATGCGAAAAACTCTTATAAAGGACATCCATTGCCGACTGCATTAACAAATTATCAGCCTGACGAACCCGTTGATAGCGTCGTAACATCCGTGATACCGATTCATAATCGTCCAATGAGACTTTTTCTAACAGTTCCAATAATAACGAAACATCCTTGAATCCAATATTGACTCCCTGCCCAGCTAAAGGATGAATGGTATGTGCCGCATCTCCTGCGAGTATGACTCGACCAGCGCCATAGTGATGAGCATGCTGACGAGTTAATGGAAAGCTAGCCCAATTAAGCAATTCAAAATCTCCAGGTAAAGCAGGAAACCCAGCGATAATTTGCTGTTTCAACTGAGCGGCTGATAATCTCTGTAACTGTAAAATTCGCTGGGGCGTATCATACCAAATCAGCGTCGCATAAGGCGCCATTAACGGTAAAAACGCACGCGGACCTTCCGGATGAAACTCCTGCCAAGTCACCTCTTGCAAAGGTGCATCCAGCTTAATATTAATACTTAAACACCGCTGCCGATAATTCCAACCGGTTATTCCGATCCCAGACTGCTCCCGCACCTGAGAATGCGCACCATCGGCACCAATCATCAACCGCCCTTGTAACGGTTGTTCCTGACAATGAATCACCACGCCATCAGAGCACGATTGTAATTGCCAATCTTGCCACGGAAATAGATCGATCGCTAACCCCTCAAAGCACTGCCATAAAGCGAGTTGTACTACTCGATTCTCAATCATATATCCCAAATGATCCTGGCCGATCGTCGACGCCTGAAAATCAACCCGTTGCACCATTCCAACTTCCCAAGTTTGTAATCCGGAATAAGGCGTTAAACGCATGGCTTCAATCGCAGGCCATGCTCCGAGTTTACGGAGTAATTGTTCACTGGCTAAATTAAACGCCGACAACCGCAGATCAGGGACTGAATTGACATCAAATGCGGTTGGTTGAGAAGGTTCGAGCAGTGCAATCGACATTCCCTGCGATGCCAAACCACAAGCTAATGCGGCTCCGATCATTCCGCCACCGGCAATGATCACATCATATTGTTTCATAAGTTATTCATCATTATGGCTACTGCGATAAAGTGTACCCTGTTGCTGCTTTTCACCAAAACGATCTTGGGCAGATTTCAGCTTATATTTGGAATGAAATGTGAAAATTTTGTCAAGCTGCTAGTCAGTGGCCCTTGAAAAAAGTAAAATACGCCTCCATTTTCGAGCTATTAATCAACGAGTGAAAACATGGCCAAAAAACTGCATATCAAAACTTGGGGCTGCCAGATGAATGAATATGATTCATCCAAAATGGCAGAACTTCTGGATGCAACTCACGGCTATGAGCTCACAGAAGATCCTGCGCAAGCGGATGTGCTGTTGCTCAACACCTGTTCCATCCGCGAAAAAGCCCAGGAAAAAGTATTTCACCAGCTAGGCCGCTGGAAACATTTAAAAGACAAAAAAGCCGATCTAGTCATTGGCGTTGGTGGCTGCGTGGCTTCTCAAGAAGGTGACGCCATTCGTCAACGGGCTCCTTTTGTCGACATCGTTTTTGGGCCGCAAACCCTGCATCGGTTACCTGAAATGATTAAACAGGTACAGGAAAAACATGGTGCAGTGGTTGATATCAGCTTTCCTGAAATCGAAAAATTTGACCGGCTCCCTGAACCACGCGCTGAAGGACCAACGGCTTTTGTCTCCGTGATGGAAGGGTGTAATAAATACTGCTCGTTTTGTGTAGTACCCTATACGCGTGGCGAAGAAATTAGTCGCCCACTGGATGATGTTCTCTACGAAATCGCCGCACTCGCGGAGCAAGGCGTTCGAGAAGTCAATCTGCTGGGTCAAAATGTCAACGCCTACCGCGGTGAACGTTATGATGGCAGCATCTGTAGTTTCGCGGAGCTATTACGCGATGTGGCCAGTATTGACGGTATTGACAGAATTCGTTATACAACCAGTCATCCGCTTGAATTTACTGATGACATTGTGGCAGTGTATGCAGATACTCCAGAACTGGTTAGTTTCTTACATCTACCGGTCCAAAGTGGTTCTGATCGAATTTTGACATTGATGAAACGGCCGCATACTGCGATTGAATACAAATCCATCATTCGCAAACTGCGGAAAGTACGTCCGGATATCAATATCAGTTCTGATTTTATCGTCGGTTTTCCCGGTGAAACCGATGAAGATTTTGCAGCAACCATGAAGCTGATAGAACAAGTTAACTTTGATATGAGCTTTAGCTTTATTTACAGCCCGCGCCCGGGAACTCCGGCGGCGGATTTACCGGATGATGTAACCGAAGACGCTAAAAAACAACGGCTGTATATTTTGCAGGATCGCATTAATCAGAATGCCATGCAATTTAGTCGTCGGATGCTGAATACCGAACAACGCATTTTAGTCGAAGGACCATCGAAGAAAAATCCGATGGAACTTCGGGGACGGACGGAAAATAACCGAGTGGTCAATTTTGAAGGATCACCGGAACTGATTGGTCAGTTCGTGGATGTTAAAATTACCGACGTTTTCCCGAACTCATTACGAGGGGATCTGATTCGAACCGAGGCCGAAATGGCGTTAAGGGTTCACACATCCCCTTCAGAAATCATGACGAAGAATATGGCCGAAAAACCCGATGATCTGGGTGTCTCGACCTTTACGCCATAAATATTCAGGGAGTAATCTCCCTCTGAGGACTGAAGATGGTTGCTCATCTGTCAATGTTTAGCGACCATCATTCAGATCCCTATATGCGAAGGAGCAATAGCCAATACGGCTTTGAGATATATTGAGCACACCATTACAAACAATTGAATTTCAACTCGAGCCGGCAGATAGCAAACGTTTAGCCAGCTTATTTGGTCCTTTTGATGATAACCTACGGCAGTTAGAACGACGACTGGGCTTAGAAATTACCTATCGAAATCAACATATTACCCTCGTAGGTCAGCCTGCTCAGGCTAAAGCGGGTGAATCCATTTTAAAACATCTTTATGTTGAAACGAAGCCATTAAAAGGCCAAGGGATTCCAGCTTTGGATCCACAACAAATCCATTTAGCGATTAAAGAAAGTGGGGTCTTGGAGCAAGAACAAGAACCTCGTCATCACGCTCAGCAAACTACCATCAAAACCAAGCGTGGTGTGATTAAACCCCGAACCCCGAACCAATCTGATTACATCGGCCATATTCTTAATCACGATGTAACCTTCGGTATTGGCCCGGCAGGAACTGGGAAAACCTATCTGGCGGTGGCCTGTGCCGTGGACGCGCTGGAACGTCAGGAAGTTAGACGAATTTTGCTCACTCGGCCAGCGGTTGAAGCCGGTGAAAAGCTCGGTTTTCTCCCTGGGGATCTCAGTCAGAAGGTCGACCCATATCTACGGCCACTCTATGATGCATTATTTGAAATGTTAGGTTTTGAGCGTGTAGAGAAACTTATCGATAGAAATGTGATCGAAGTCGCTCCTTTAGCTTATATGCGTGGCCGAACACTAAACGATGCCTTTATTATTCTTGATGAAAGCCAGAATACCACAGTAGAACAGATGAAAATGTTCCTGACCCGGATCGGCTTCAATTCCAAGGCAGTCATTACCGGTGATATTACTCAGATCGACCTGCCCCGGCATCAGAATTCCGGGCTACGCCATGCGATTCAGGTGCTACAAGATGTTGAAACGTTAAGTTTTAATTTCTTTCAGGCGGCTGATGTGGTGCGGCATCCGGTAGTTGCTCGAATTGTCGAAGCTTATGAAGCCTATGATGAACAACAGCGCCGAAAACAAAACGACCAAGAGGCGGACAAATAATGAATGCGATTGTTGATCGACAGATTGCCTGCGATGAGCAGGGATATTTACCGTCACAGGATGAACTCGTCACCTGGGCCAGTGCAGCACTGGAGCTCTGTGAGAGTGAAGGCGAACTTACAGTTCGTCTGGTCGAGCCGGAAGAAAGTCAGGCGCTGAATCATCAGTATCGAGAAAAAAATCGGCCAACCAATGTGCTGTCATTTCCATTCCAGTCTCCTCCAGGAATCGATCTGGGTTTACTTGGTGATTTAGTGATTTGTAAATCCGTGGTTGAAAAAGAAGCTCTCGAACAAAACAAACCCTTATCGCATCATTGGGCGCATATGGTTGTACATGGTTGCCTGCATCTGCTAGGTTATGATCATATCGAAGATGATGAAGCTGAAGAGATGGAAGCTTTAGAAGTCAAAATCCTTTCAACGCTAAATATTGCAGACCCTTATCAGGTTCTGCCTACTACGGAATAAACAATCCCCATGAGCGACGAGAATCCTCACTCTGGAAGCGGTTCTGCCAAATCCTGGCTGGATAAAGTTGGCCAGTGGTTTCAGGGAGAACCGCAAAATAAACAAGAACTAGTTGACGTCATCCAAGACGCCAACGAACGGGAATTAATTGACAGTAACACCAAAGAAATGATCGAAGGTGTTCTGGAAGTTGCCGACTTGAAAGTTCGGGATATTATGATCCCTCGCTCTCAAATGATCACCATTGATATTACCGAGACTGTTGATCAATTTCTGCCTACGATTATTCATGCGGGACATTCAAGGTTCCCGGTAATCAATGAAGATAAAGACCATATCGAAGGTATTTTACTCGCAAAAGACCTGTTACTTTATGGATTTGATAACCACCATGAACCGTTGGAGTTACCGCAAATCATCCGACCGGCAGTGGTGGTTCCTGAAAGTAAACGTATCGATAAGTTACTGAAAGAATTTCGTTCAGAACGTTATCACATGGCGATTGTTGTCGATGAATTCGGGGGCGTTTCAGGACTGGTGACCATTGAAGATATTCTGGAGCTGATCGTTGGCGATATCGAAGATGAATTTGTTAAAGGCCAAGAATTACGCCAAAATATCCGCCGGATCAATAATTCCACCTTTGCGGTCAGTGCCCTCACCGATATCGATGATTTTAACGATGCCTTTCGCTGTGAACTCAGTGATGATGAAGTGGACACTATCGGAGGACTGGTTACCCATGCCTTTGGGCACCTGCCCGCTCGAGGTGAAAAAATCACCATTGCCAACTTTCATTTTAAAGTCAGTAGTGCCGATCGACGTCGAGTCATTCAGCTACAGGTAACCATTCCCGAATCACTGGATAACTCAAATATTGACGGCTAATCATCGACTGGAATACAGCCCGCTAGTGCTGATTCAGAAGCCCTTTATTGCCTGCTTAATTGCATTACTAGCAGGCCTATTGGCCCCATTTGCATTTGCGCCATATCACCTATGGCCTCTAAGTATCCTCTCGATGGCTGGCTTGTTTTTCTTAATTCAACGCGTTCGGACACCCTTTCGAATTGGATTCTGTTATGCCATAGGTTTTTATGGATATGGGCTAAGTTGGATCCATGTCAGTATTTATCAATTTGGCGGCATTCCGCTATGGGGGAGCTTTTTCCTCGTTGGATTGCTCGTTATTTATCTGGCCTTATTCCCAGCTTTTTCTTGCTGGTTAGCGGCCAAATGGCCTTCTCATCATTCACTGACTTTTGCACTCTTAGGATTCCCGGGATGTTGGCTGCTGGGGGAATGGCTACGAGCCAGACTCTTTACCGGATTTCCTTGGCTAATGCCGGGCTATAGTCAAATTTATAGTCCATTATCCGGTTATGCCAGCAGTTTCGGCGTTTATGGGGTAACCCTAGTCTTACTGTGTTGTGCTGGTTTATTGGTTTGCTGGCTCAGCCGGCCACGCCACCTGATCAGTTTAATCGTATTAGCACTGATTGTTTCAGGCGGCACACTTCTCAAGTGGGTCACTTTTACACATGCGCATTCTCCAGTTCGCATTGCACTGGTTCAGGGAAATGAAGCGATTGAAACCAAATGGGCCCCAGAAAACCGAATGCCAACCTTAAAACGCTACTGGCAACTCACCGAACAACAAAATAATACCGATATCATCGTCTGGCCTGAATCGGCACTGCCGCTTCTTGAATCTCAGGCCAGTGCTTATTTAACCGCGCTGGATCAAACCCTAACCCAAAAGCAACAGGCACTGGTCACCGGCATTATTCATCGCAGTGCAACCGGCCAATACTACAATGCACTAATTGTACTCGGACAAAAGACCAAACCGGGCAGCCATTCAGCACCTTACCAATTCAATAATCAGGATCGTTATTACAAACGGCATTTACTCCCAATCGGTGAATTCGTACCGTTTGAAAAATGGCTCCGCCCTCTGGCAAAACTTTTTAATTTACCTATGTCCTCTTTCTCCAGAGGGACAAATCAACAGTCTGATATTCTCGTGAATGGACATCACTGGCTGAGTGCTATCTGCTATGAAATTGCTTTTGGCAACGAAATCCAATCGCTGATCAGCCAACAAACCGATGCAATTTTAACTATTAGTAACGATACCTGGTTTGGCCGATCGATCGGTCCAGCACAACATCTGGAAATCGCACAAATGCGAGCCCTTGAATTTCAGCGCCCCGTCGTGCGAGGGACCAACACGGGCTATACAGCGCTTATCAATAGTCACGGCCAAATAACTAAACAACTCCCCATCTATAAAACCGCAGTACTTCATGGTGAAATGACGCCCCGAACAGGGCAAACACCTTATCAACGCTGGGGACTATGGCCCGTTTACCTATTTGAGTTCATTGCCGCGATGCTTATGATCCAGCAAATAAGATCCCGAATAAAATTAAATAAAGTTCAGATCCAATCATCGAATAAAGTGGAATCAAATGCAGATAACTGATGAACCTTAGCCAAACTCACTGAGAAATTGACCAGAATTAACTCTAACTATTGTTGTATTCGATGGGAGTGAGTATCCTATATGACTTCAACAAGATTCGTATAGAACAATCTAATTTTCCGGAAATTATCACCCATGCAAGAGCAATACAATCCGCACGACATTGAGCCCAGCATTCAGCAAAAATGGGAAACCCAAAAAACTTTTAAGGTCACCGAGCAACCTGGTAAAGAGAAATTCTACTGTCTATCAATGTTTCCTTATCCCAGCGGACGACTGCACATGGGCCATGTCCGAAATTACACGATCGGTGATGTAATTTCACGCTACCAACGCATGCAGGGTAAAAATGTGTTACAGCCAATGGGTTGGGATGCTTTTGGCCTACCCGCTGAAAATGCAGCGATTAAAAACAATACCGCGCCTGCGAAATGGACCTATGAAAACATCGCCTACATGAAAAAACAGCTCAAACAGCTGGGCTTTGGTTATGACTGGGATCGCGAAATCGCAACCTGTCGCCCGGAATACTATCGCTGGGAACAATGGTTTTTCACTAAATTATTTGAAAAGGGTCTGGTCTACAAAAAAATGTCGACCGTGAACTGGGATCCTGTCGATCAAACCGTATTAGCTAACGAACAGGTTATTGATGGCCGAGGCTGGCGTTCTGGAGCACCTGTGGAACAAAAAGAGATCCCACAGTGGTTTATTAAAATTACGGATTATGCTCAAGAATTGCTCGATGATTTAGACCAGATGGATGAATGGCCTGAGCAAGTTAAAACCATGCAACGCAATTGGATCGGTCGCTCTGAAGGGGTCGAACTGACATTTGATGTCGCAGGCCAGAATCAGTCATTCAATGTATATACTACGCGTCCGGACACTATTTTCGGGGTAACCTATGTCGGTGTCGCCGCACAACATCCACTGGCTTTAAAAGCAGCCGAAAACAATCCAGAACTAGCGAAATTCATCGACGCTTGTAAAAATACCAAAGTGGCAGAAGCCGATATGGCCACCATGGAAAAACTAGGTGTAGACACCGGTTTGAAAGCGATTCACCCATTAACCGGTCAAGAAGTACCGATTTGGGCGGCTAACTTTGTGTTAATGGATTATGGTTCAGGTGCCGTAATGGCCGTTCCGGCTCATGACCAACGCGATTACGAGTTTGCCAGTAAATATGGGCTCGATATCAAACCGGTTATTTTAACTGAGGCCGGTGAAGCCCCGGATGTCAGCGAACAAGCTTATACCGAAAAAGGGAAACTGTTTAACTCCAGCGAATTTGATGGCTTGGCTTTTCAGGAAGCATTTAATGCCATTTCCGGCCATTTAGAGTCACTCGGAAAAGGCCAGAAAAAAGTAAACTTCCGTTTGCGTGACTGGGGTGTTTCCCGTCAGCGCTACTGGGGAACCCCGATCCCGATGTTAAATCTGGAAAACGGAGATGTCGTCCCGGTTCCTGAAGAACAACTCCCGGTTCGCTTACCTGAAGATGTCGAAATGACCGGCGTTATTTCACCGATTAAAGCCGATCCGACTTGGTCTGAAACCACGTATAACGGTCAGAAAGCATGGCATGAAACCGACACTTTCGATACGTTTATGGAATCAAGTTGGTACTTTGCAAAATTCTGTTCAACCAGTAACGACGTGATGCTGGATCCGGAAACCGCTAATTACTGGCTTCCAGTCGATCAATATATTGGTGGGATTGAACACGCCATTTTGCATTTGCTTTATGCTCGCTTCTTCCACAAATTATTGCGGGATGCCGGTCTGGTCAACTCAGATGAACCCTTCAAACGGTTACTCACCCAAGGAATGGTGCTGGCTGATGCTTTCTTCTATGAAGATGATCAAGGCGGTAAAAACTGGGTATCTCCATTAGATGCCGATGTCACACGTGATGATAAAGGCCGGATCACCAGTGCCAAACAGATCAGCACTGGCCGTGAATTGCAATATTCCGGCATGAGTAAAATGTCAAAATCGAAAAATAATGGTATTGACCCTCAGGTGATGGTTGAAAAATATGGGGCTGATACCGTTCGATTATTTATGATGTTTGCCGCCCCGGCAGAACAGACTCTGGAATGGCAGGACTCTGCGGTTGAAGGTGCGCTACGTTTCTTGCGCCGAGTTTGGCGCCAGTGTTATGACCTGTTACAGGCTGGCCATGCCGACAGTTATGATGCGGCAAAATTAACCGCTGAACAGCAGGAATTACGTCGAGAATTACATAAAACGATTACCAAAGTCAGTGATGATATTGGTCGTCGGCAAACATTTAATACCGCCATTGCCGCCATCATGGAATTAATGAACCGAATTTCCAAACAGGACTACACGGATTCGGTCACTCGTGCCATTGGTTATGAAGCCATGACTGCGGTTATTTTAATGCTTTCGCCGATTACTCCCCATATCTGCAGCGTTCTTTGGCAGGAACTGGGACATGACCAAGATTTAGAAACCACCCCTTGGCCGGTTGCCGATGATGAAGCGATGGTTGAATCCACTAAACTGATCATCGTGCAAGTGAATGGCAAACTTCGCGCAAAACTAACGACAGCAGCAAATGCGACGCAGGAAGATGTACAGGCGCAAGCACTAGCTGACGAAAATGTGAGTCGCTTTACCGATGGTAAAACAATTCGCAAAGTTATTTTTGTACCCGGGAAACTGCTCAATATCGTAGCGAACTAGTTGAGATACCTCATGGATAAACTAATTCAGTGCCCTTTAAGGGCACTATTTAAACGCTATCGACAGGCACTCGTGCTCGTTGTAGCTGTATCACTACTCTCGGCATGTGGCTTTCACTTACGTGGAAACTATTTGATTAACAGTAAATTAAGTGCGCTTTATCTGGTATCCAGTGATCCTTATAGTGATCTAACACTTGATTTGGAAAACCAGTTACGTCAAAACAATATCAAATTGCTGGATGCTCCTTCGGATCAGGCCCCAGTTGTGGAATTAAAATCACCCTCAATCACCAGTCGTATCGTTTCGGTCTATTCTGACGGAAGTGATGCCGAATACGAACTGAGTTACCAGGTTGAAGGAACCGTCACGACCAAAGCAAATATTAAATTTCCTTTAGAAGTACAATTACATCGGGACTTTACTTCTGACAACCATCAAGCTTTGGCTAAACTACGAGAACGGGATCTCATTGAAAAAGAGATGCACCAGATGGCAGCCGATCAAATCGTTCGCCAGTTAGCTACTATTGATTATTAATGCGCATCAATCCCCAACAGCTTACGGAGCGACTTACTCAAGTTGCTCCTGTTTATTTAATCAGCGGCGATGAACCGCTGATTGTTTCTGAAAGTGCCGCTTTAATTCGTGATCGGGTCCTGCAAAGTGGCAATGTAGAGCGCTTTCGATTCCATTACGATCAGGAATTAAACTGGGAAACAATTGTCAGCCAAGCGCAAGAACTTTCGCTATTTTCCCCACTAAAATTGATAGAGATTGAGTTTTCTGCACTTCCAGATAAACAAGCCGCTAACCGTCTGACAGAACTCCTTCAACAACTCAATTCAGATACTTGCTTGTTGCTGATGATGCCCCCGCTCAAAAAAAACCAACAAAAACAGGCTTGGTTTCAACAAATCGATCAACGGGGAATCATCATCTCTGTACTGCTGCCTCAGGGGCAGCAATTAACTCAATGGGTCAAACAACGCTTACGCCGTTATCAATTACAACCTGAAACAGAGTTGGCTCAGCGACTTATCTATTACTATGAAGGCAATTTATTAGCGTTAAGCCAAACAATAAGACAGCTCAGTCTGACTTATCCAAATGGCACAGCGGATCTGGCAGATGTTGAATCGTCACTGACTGAATCGGGGCAATTTAGCCAATACCAATTAGTTGATGCCTTGTGGAATCAGCAACCGGCCCGAGCCCAACAAATTGTCCGACAACTTCGTCAGGAAGGTGAAGAGCTGACTTTATTCAATTGGCTTATGGATAAAGATCTAACCATTATCAGTGCTCTGCAACAGGCCACATCCCCAGATCCGATCTGGCATCAGTTCAAGGTCTGGCCTAAACGTCAAAATCTGTTACAAAAAGCTGCAAAGCAACTATCCGTTCAACAAATCCAGCAGGCCCGCTATCAACTGGCCCAGTTGGATCTAGCGATTAAAACTCAATTCAATCGCCAGAACGAGCTCGAATTTGAGCAACTATTATTGATCTTAAGTCCTCAACAGTGGAGTTATCAGCATGGCTGAACCGCGCCTTTATCTGGGCGGCTCATTCGATCCCGTACACTTGGGACACTTACAAAGTATTGAGCAATTACGCCAGCAAATTGGTTTATCGAATGCCGTTTTAATCCCGGCTAAACGTTCCCCTCTGAAAAACCAAACGCATGTTAGTGATCAACACCGTTTGATGATGCTGCAATTAGCACTAACCGATTACCCGCAGCTTCATTTGGATACTCGAGAGGTTTACCGAAGTACGGCCTCTTACACCATTCTGACCCTTCAACAATTACGTGTCGAAAATCCAGATTCCAGCCTGATTTTTGCGATGGGGATGGATTCGTTTCTGGAACTAAACCGTTGGCAACATTGGCGACAGCTAACTGACTATGCTCATCTAGTCGTCTTTTCCCGTCCCAATTATCAACCCCAGCTAAATCCCGAAATTCAGCAATGGCTAGCCCCTCATTTTTGCCAGCAGATATCCAAACTTCACACCGAACTCTGTGGACAAGTTTATTTTACAGAACTCAAGCCTTATAACATATCTTCCTCAGAAATCCGCCAACGGCTGGCTCAAGGTCACATTGATCCTGAAGTAAAAGCGAATTTACCGGTTCAGGTCTACAATTACCTACAACAGAATTCACTCTATGGGTTAACGCCGCTAGAAAAGCCATGATATACTGGCAAACCGATATCTAAATACTGGAGTTAAACTAGGTGCATACCGAAGCACTCGTGAAATTTGTCATCAATAGTCTTGAAGATATGAAAGGGCGAGACATCATCACTATTGATGTTCACCAACAATCGACAATTACCGATCAGATGATTATCTGTAGTGGTAATTCCAAACGCCATGTACAGTCGATTGCAGAAAATCTTGTTTTAGATGCTAAACATGCGCAGCTTCCAGTCCTGGGAAGTGAAGGCAAAGATGCTGGTGAATGGGTTCTGGTTGATCTTGGAAATGTTATCGTTCATGTCATGCAAGATGAAGCCCGGGATTTCTATCAGCTTGAAAAATTGTGGAAACCTGTCTCAGAGATGCAAGCTGGATGAAAATTCAGTTAATTGCTGTGGGCACTAAAATGCCAGACTGGGTTGAACACGGCTATCAAGAATACGCACGCCGTTTTCCTAAAGACGTCAGCTTAGAACTGATTGAAATTCCTGCGGGAAAACGCGGTAAGCATGCTGATATTCGCCGGATCTTAGAAAAAGAAGGTGAACAAACATTAGCAGCCATAGGTCGTGGTAACCGTGTTGTTACACTGGAAGTCAATGGAAAACCCTGGGACACCCCACAGTTGGCCAAACAACTAGAGAGTTGGAAAATGGATGGCCGTGATGTCAGTCTGTTAGTCGGAGGACCGGAAGGATTAGCACCTCAGTGTCTTGAAATTGCAGAACAACGTTGGTCGTTGTCCAATTTGACACTGCCCCATCCGTTGGTCCGAATCGTTCTGGCAGAAACATTATATCGGGCATGGAGCCTCACCGCCAATCATCCATACCACCGGGAGTAACCCCCGCGTATGCTAAAAAAGCGAATCGCCTTACGTGATCACAGTGCCGAATCATCATTATTTTTTCGGCGTGCACTCTTAAGCTTATTAGTTGTTCTGGTCTTAATGGCGGTTCTTTTTGGTAATCTTTACTACTTACAAGTTAAGCAATACCAAAAGTATTCTACTCGATCCAATGATAACCGGATCAACGTTTTGCCCATTGCACCTCCCCGAGGCCTTATTTATGATCGGAATGGGAATTTACTCGCTGAAAATAAACCTTCATTCGATCTTCAGCTTATCCCGGAAGACGTCAAAAATATTAAACAGACAGTTGCTGAGCTCACACAACTGCTCAATATTGATCAGCAAGATTTAGACAATTTCTACGACGATCTCAAACATACCCGCCGTTTTAAACCGGTTGTTCTGATGAGTGAGTTAAGCGATCAACAGGTGGCGAAATTCAGCGTCAATCAATTTCGTTACCCCGGGGTGAGCATTGAATCTCACCTCACCCGTTACTATCCCTACGGTGAAGCACTCACGCATGTGCTAGGTTATGTTTCACGGATCAATGAACAAGATCTGAAACATTTAAATGCCGAAGGCGAATTAAGCAACTATTCAGGCACTCGAAATATCGGGAAACTGGGGATAGAACGCTACTACGAGCAAATTCTACACGGCACAGCGGGCTACCAAGAAGTTGAGGTCAATAACCGCGGGCGGATCATTCGGACACTCCAAGTCCAACCGCCGCAACCAGGCAAAGATCTCTATCTAAATATTGATATTAACTTGCAACTGCAGGCTCAAGCGATGCTGAGCGGTAAACGGGGGGCTATTGTGCTATTAAGTACCGCCGATAGTGGTGTCTTAGCCATGGCCAGTAGTCCCAGCTATAACCCCAATGCTTTTGTCAACGGGATCAGCGCCAAAAACTACAATGCACTTCTGAACTCAGCCGATCGTCCTCTCATTAACCGAGCCTCTCAGGGAACTTATCCCCCCGCTTCAACGGTCAAACCATTATTAGCCGTCATGGGGTTGGAAAAAGGGAAAATCACAACGAAAGATCGAATCTTTGATCCCGGATGGTTTCAAATTCCCAATACCAAACGAAAATTCCGCGACTGGAAACGATGGGGACACGGCTGGGTTGATGTGCATAAAGCCATTAAAGAAAGTGTGGATACCTACTTTTATTGGCTCGCCTTTAATACCGGTATCGATACGATTCATGACTATATGAGCAAATTTGGCTTTGGGCAGTACACGGGTATCGATATCCACGAAGAAAGTAAAGGGAATATGCCCAGCCGGGAATGGAAACATGTTCGCTACCACCAACCTTGGTGGCAAGGTGATACTATTTCGATTGGTATCGGTCAGGGATATTGGACCGCAACGCCACTGCAACTTGCTGAATCTATTAACATCCTAGCCAGTAACGGTAAAATAATCACGCCTAGGATCCTCAACAGTATTGCCGCCAATGGTCGTAGATTACGGGTTCCACCAGATGTCAGAAAACCCATTCAACTTACGGATATCAATCACTGGAAAGTTGCACAAGATGGCATGTATGCGGTAGTCAATGAACAACACGGTACAGCACATCGGGCTTTTCTAGGAGCCAATTACACCGCCGCGGGCAAGTCAGGTACGGCCCAAGTCGTCAGCCGGGCCGATGGTGAATCGTTAGATGAAAAAGAGCTCAGTGAGCGCCACAGAGATAACGCCATGTTCGTCGCCTATGCCCCATTTAAAAATCCTAAAATTGTCGCCGCCGTCGCTGTAGAAAATATTGGTGGAGGGAGTGCCCATGCCGCACCACTGGTTCGACAATTATTTGATAGCTATTTCGCGCATGAACCGGAGTTAGTATCTAATGAGTAATGCGACAACCAAACAACGAGAATCGCTGTGGTGGAAACTGCATATTGACTGGCCACTATTACTCGGTCTGTTACTCATACTGGGATTGGGCGCTTTTATTCTCTACAGTGCCAGTGGTGAAAATGAAAGTATGGTCATTCGACAGGCGATTCGTGTCGGACTAGCTGTATTTATCATGATCATCATCGCCCAAATTTCTCCCGATACATTTCGTCGTTGGGCTCCTCCTCTGTTTATTGCTGGTTTTTTAATGTTAATGGCGGTGCTAGTCATTGGTCATATTGGGAAAGGGGCACAACGTTGGCTGGATTTAGGTATTTTTAAATTTCAGCCTTCAGAAATTATGAAACTGGCCGTCCCGCTTATGGTATCCCGTTATGTCAGTCAGCACCCACTTCCGGTTGGATTTAAAAATCTGATGATCGGTTTTGGGATTGCCCTCGCGCCCACATTGCTCATTGCAAAACAACCCGATCTGGGAACATCTCTGTTAGTCGCGGTTTCTGGTATTTTTGCCCTCTTCTTAGCCGGAATGAGCTGGCGTTTAGTAGGGGCAGCTCTTGTGGCAGTCGCCTCTTTTGTCCCCGTGTTGTGGTTTTTCCTGATGCATGATTATCAGCGTCAGCGAGTACTCACATTACTCAATCCAGAAAGTGACCCATTGGGTTCGGGTTATCACATCATCCAGTCGAAAATCGCTATTGGTTCCGGCGGTCTTTTCGGTAAAGGCTGGATGCATGGCACCCAAAGTCAGCTGGATTTTATTCCCGAACGGCATACAGATTTTATCTTTGCCGTATTTTCAGAAGAGTTCGGACTTATTGGGATCACCATTCTTCTTGCTCTATATTTGTTTGTTATAGCCCGTGGACTGTATATTGCTGTCCAAGCTCAAACGGCTTTTGAGCGATTGTTAGCTGGCAGTATTACCCTTACCTTTTTTGTTTACGTTTTTGTAAACATTGGGATGGTCAGCGGAATATTACCTGTCGTCGGAGTACCACTTCCTTTAATTAGCTATGGAGGAACATCTATCGTGACTCTTCTAGCAGGTTTTGGCATTCTAATGTCGATTCAAACTCACAGACGTTTTTATGCTCAATAGGACATGTATGCGATATCTGACCGGGACCTTACTTCTCATGAGCTGTGCAGCATCACTTGCCCTGCCAGCTACCGCTGCTGGCCTTTCTGACCCGCAGCAGCTGCAACTAAAAAAATTAAGCCAAGCCACACAAACTGACTATTCTCAATTACAACAAGCAATTAAGCTGGCACAAAAAGATGATGCCGTTATCACGGCGATCACTAAACCTTGGGAAGCCAAGCCCTGGTATCAGTATCAAGGATTATTCATTCAACCCAAACGCATCCAACAGGGTGTTGAATTCTGGAAACAACATCATCAAGCCTTAATGCAAGCCGAAAAAACGTATCAGGTCCCAGCCCAAATCATCGTTGCAATTATCGGGGTAGAAACATTCTATGGTCGTTTTAAAGGCAATTATCCGGTTCTCGATTCACTGTATACATTAGGTTTCCATTACCCACCCCGTGGGGCTTTCTTTCAAAAAGAGTTCGCCGCATTCGTTCGCTTGAGTCACCAGCAAAACTGGCAACTTAGAGATATCAAAGGCTCCTATGCCGGAGCTATGGGATTCGGACAATTTATTCCATCGAGTTATCTACACTACGCTGTCGATTTTAATCATGATGGCCATATCAATATGCTAACTGATCCTGAAGATGCTATTGGCAGTGTCGCCAATTATTTCCATCAACATGGATGGATCTTCGGTCAACCAGTTGCCACAGCGCAAACTGCATCTAACCCTGCGGTTCTAAAAATGGCGAATCGGGAACTAAAAACTCGTTACTCATGGCAACAACTTGCTACGGCTGGTGCGATGACCACTGACACTATTGCTCCCCAAACTTCTGTTAACCTGTTATCGCTTCAAACAGAAAAACAGCAATCAAAAACTTGGGTGACTTTTGATAACTTTTATGTCATTACCCGCTATAACCACAGTCCGCTTTATGCAATGGCCGTTTATCAACTCAGTCAGCAGATCAAAAATGCCTATCAGCCGTAATCTTATTTATCTAATTGTTGTAAGCCTATTGCTCAGTGCTTGCAGCACTCCGTCACGTTATGCCTTGCCTCATGACCAGACACCGACCAATCCACCTAAATTAGGTTGGATTGAAGATGCACATCCACGTGTAGAACCCTTAAGTAAAGGAGGGAATAAAGACTATAGTGTCGATGGCAAACACTACAGAGTCTGGCGCGACATCAAATCATATCAACAAACCGGTACCGCATCTTGGTATGGTCTGAAGTTTCATGGACATCGAACATCTAATGGTGAAATTTATGATATGTACAGCATGAGTGCAGCCCATAAAAATCTCCCCCTTCCCAGCTATGTCCGGGTCACTAATCTTACTAATCACCGTTCTGTGATTGTACGTGTCAATGATCGAGGTCCGTTCCATAGCCAACGGATTATTGACCTGTCCTATGCGGCGGCTTACAAACTCGATATGCTTGCATCAGGAACAGCCCCGGTACAAGTGACGCTTATTGATCCAACCCAGCCTGCACCGGCCCAAACTAATGACCCAACCAATAAAGCGCAGCCTTCAGCAGACAAACCTATTCCGGCTGAATCTCAAATGTTTGTACAGTTGCTTGCAGTAAAAACAATGGCAATTGCGCAGCAACAACAAAAAGTATTGGAACAACAGGGATATCCCGCTGTCATAGTAAAGTCGGGGGACTGGCTTAAATTACGAATTGGTCCCTATGCAAACCGAATACAAGCGCTACAGACAAAAGAGAAGATACAAAAACAGTATGAACACGCGTTTATCGTAACATTGGATCATTCTCAGGATTCATCCGCATCTTCAGCAAAGTTTTGATATGATAATGAGCGATATTAATTAACCCGTGATAACAGTCATCCTTTAACCAATAAGTGTCATGATGAGAAATAGTTTGATTAAACGATTAAAATGGGCCGCATTATGTAGCGCCTTCACTCTATCCGCCTCAGCGATAGCAGCCCCTCATGTTGTTCCTGATGCCCCTGCCGTTGCCGCTAAAGCTTATATTCTGGTCGATTATGATTCAGGGAAAGTTCTGGCTGAAGAAAATGCAGACGAACGCCGAGCCCCGGCGAGTCTGACTAAAATAATGACTAGCTACATTATTGGCCAGGAAATCAAAAGCGGTAACATTAAACGTGATGATCAGGTCACCATTAGCAAAAATGCCTGGGCCAAAAATTTCCCCGAATCTTCAAAAATGTTCATTGAGGTCGGCAAACAGGTCAGCGTCGGCGATCTAAACCGTGGGATCATTATTGATTCCGGAAATGATGCCTGTGTTGCAATGGCGGAATATATCGCAGGAAGTAGTGATGCTTTCGCGCAGTTGATGAATAGCTGGGCTAAACAACTGGGTATGGAGCACAGTCATTTTGTGAATCCTCACGGACTGGATAACCCGGATCATTATAGTACGGCGCGAGATATGTCGATTTTGGCCGGACATCTGATCCGCGATCTACCGGACGAATATAAAATCTATGCCGAAAAATCATTTACCTTCAACAAAATAACCCAATACAACCGCAACACGTTGTTATGGGATAAAAGCATGAATGTTGATGGGATGAAAACAGGCCACACCAGTAATGCTGGCTATAGTCTGGTAGCTTCCGCAACTGATAATGGCATGCGTCTGATCTCAGTCGTCATGGGAACGCGTAGCATGCAAGCCCGTGAAGCTGAAAGTAAAAAGCTGTTAACCTGGGGGTTCCGCTTCTTTGAAACGGTCAAACCTTATAAAGCTGGTGATAGCTTTGTAAAAGCGCGGATCTGGAAAGGGGATCTGGATGAAGTCAGTCTGGGGGTCAATAAAGATGTGGCCGTTACATTGCCCCGAGGACAGGCGAAAAACTTAAAAGCCAGCTATCAATTGAATAAAACGCTGGAAGCCCCATTGAAAAAAGGCGATGTAGTCGGCACTTTACAATTTAAATTAAACGATAAAGAAGTAGCCAGTTACCCATTAGTTGCGCTGGAAGATGTGCAAAAAGGTGGCCTATTTAAACAAATGGTTGATTACATAAAACAATTATTTGCTGGCTGGTTCTAAACTCGGCAAAACAAGACAAACTGCCTTTTTCAAGGTAAAATAACATTTTTAACACGCCGGCAACTGCCGGCGTTTCAACATATCAATGACACTAAGATCATGAACAGTAAATTCGACGAATATCTTGAATTCCCTTGTGCTTTTACTTTCAAAGTGATGGGCGTTGCAACAGAAACTCTTGAGCAGGAAGTTCTAGAAGTAGTCCAGCGACTGGCTCCCGGTAATTATTCACCTTCTAGTCGCCTCAGTACCAAAGGAAACTATCGTTCAGTTTCATTAAGTATTCAGGTCACGAGTAAAGAGCATATTGAAACTCTGTATCAGGAGCTTGGCGCAATTGAAGACGTTCGTCACGTTTTATAACTCATGAAAAAAAATCTTTGTCCATTACAGGTCATTCACTGGGGTCTTGCTGATTACCAGTTCATGTACCAAAAGATGCACCAATTTACCGATCAACGTGATGAAACCACCGTGGATCAGATTTGGTTTGTCGAACATTCCCCTATCTACACGCAAGGTCAGGCGGGTAAAGCTGAAAACGTTCTGGATGCCGGTACGATACCCGTTTTTCAGGCTGATCGCGGAGGACAGGTCACCTATCATGGACCCGGACAAATGGTCGCCTATCTGCTGCTGGATCTAAGACGCCGTCATCTGGGAGTCCGAGAGCTGGTAACTCTCATGGAACAATCCGTAGTCGATACCTTGGCCCATTATCAGATTGAAAGCTACCCGAAAGCAGATGCTCCGGGGGTCTATGTCAACCAGAAAAAAATCGCATCGTTAGGTCTGAGAGTTCGTCATGGATGTACTTTTCATGGTTTGGCTTTAAATATTAAGATGGATCTCACGCCTTTTCAGCATATTAATCCCTGCGGCTATGCCGGGTTAGAAATGACCCAAACTAGTGAATTAGGTGGCCCTACTTCGGTTACGGAAGCCATTGAGACTTTTTTACCAATTTTTGCCGATCGACTCGGTGCTCCACTGAGTGAATAATTATTAGGAAAGCGCATTATGAGTACAACCAAAAAACGTTTAGAACCGGGAGTCAAACTGCGTGACGCCGATAAAATGGCTTATATTCCCGTAAAAGTTCTGGAATCAGAAGATGAGCCGTTGCGGAAACCTGATTGGATGCGTATCAAACTGCCGTCCAGTACCAGTCGAATCGATGAAATCAAATCGGCGATGCGCAAAAATAATCTACACTCAGTCTGTGAAGAAGCCTCTTGTCCCAATCTAGCCGAATGTTTTCATCACGGAACGGCAACATTTATGATCCTAGGGGATATTTGTACCCGCCGTTGTCCTTTCTGCGATGTAGGGCATGGTAAACCCTTGGTACCAGATGCCGGGGAACCCGAAAAACTAGCTCAGACCATTGCAGATATGAAATTACGTTACGTTGTCATCACATCCGTTGACCGGGATGACCTTCGGGATGGGGGTGCCAGTCACTTTGCTGAATGTACGCGTAAAATTCGTGAACTTTCACCCTCAATCCAGATTGAAACACTGGTCCCTGATTTTCGTGGACGGATGGAAAAAGCGTTAGAAGCCATCGATCAAAACCCACCGGATGTATTCAACCACAACCTTGAAACATCGCCTCATCTTTATAAAATGGCTCGCCCGGGTGCAGATTATCAATGGTCTTTGAAACTGCTAGAAGAGTTTAAAAAACGGCATCCAGATATTCCAACCAAATCAGGATTAATGATGGGGTTGGGTGAAACCAATGAAGAAATTCTACAAGTCATGCGCGATCTTCGGGCTCATGGTGTGACCATGCTGACACTTGGACAATATTTGCAACCGAGTCGTCATCATCTTCCAGTTAAACGCTATGTGACACCTCAGGAATTTGAGCAACTCAAAGAACAGGCTCTAGAAATGGGCTTTACCCATGCAGCCTGTGGTCCTTTAGTTCGGTCTTCATATCATGCCGATCTACAAGCTCAGGGCGTTGAAGTTAAATAGGCGATGTGATCACTATGACTGAGCGTCGCTAATGTAAATACGAGATGCCCAATATTGGTCTAAAACAATTTTTAGCCCAATATTGGGCATTTTCACTTGAAATTATCCGATGATCATTTATGGTGCTTCTGCTTAAAACTGTTGACTCATTCAGCATTGTCTAGTCATTGATTCAGGCAGTCCGAATGCGTTTTATAGCACTTCAACATGCCCTATAAAACAAAATTCAGATGAGACAAAAACAATTAACAATTAGTTAACAGCACTTCATATAAATTCAAATTAATTTAAGAGCAATAAGGTAATGAACCAAACACAACACAACAATAATGGATTTGCGTCAACACTTAGGGAAAGTCTGGTTTTGCAGATCATTATCGGAATCATCCTCGGTGCATTATGTGGATATTTCTGGCCAACCTATGCCAATAATTTTCAGTTACTCGGCGATCTATTCGTCGGTGGACTAAAAGCCGTAGCTCCTATTCTGGTTTTTATCTTGGTTATGGCATCCATTGCGAACCATCATAAACAATCGCAAACCCATCTGAAGCCCATTATTTTTCTCTATATTTTCGGAACATTTGCCGCAGCGATCACCGCTGTGATCATGAGCTTTCTGTTCCCAACCCAATTGGCATTAACAACCGACCAAGCCTCATTGACACCTCCTCAAGGTATTGGCGAAGTGTTACATACCTTATTGTTTAAAATCGTTGAAAACCCGGTAAGTGCCCTCCTCCAAGGAAACTATATCGCTATTTTAGCTTGGGCTATTGGCTTAGGCATCGTCATTCGTAAAGGCCAGTCGACTACCCGTGATACCTTAAGCGATTTTGCTGATGGTGTTTCAGCTATCGTGAAATTTGTCATTCGGTTAGCACCATTCGGGATTTTTGGAATTGTAGCCCATATCGTCGGTCAAAAAGGTTTCACGCCGTTGGTGACTTATAGCCACTTGCTCTTCGTGTTACTGGCCTCAATGTTTATCATCGCCTTTATCGTGAACCCAGTTATTGTATTCTTTAAACTGCGCCAGAATCCTTATCCTTTGGTTTTCCGTTGTCTACGCGAAAGTGGTGTGCCCGCCTTCTTTACCCGAAGCTCCGCAGCTAATATTCCGGTCAATATGGAATTATGTCGGAAACTGGGATTAGATAAAGATACTTATTCAGTATCTATTCCCCTAGGAGCTACCATCAACATGGCAGGGGCCGCCATCACGATCACCGTATTATCATTGGCGACAGTTCATACGCTGGGTATCCACGTCGATTTTGCAACTGCATTATTGCTAAGTATTGTGGCAACTATTTCAGCTTGTGGGGCTTCCGGTGTTGCGGGAGGGTCACTACTGCTAATTCCTCTGGCCTGTAGCTTGTTTGGTATTTCAAATGATATCGCCATGAAAGTGGTATCTATCGGCTTCCTCATCGGTGTGATTCAAGATGCAGCAGAAACTGCATTAAACAGCTCAACCGATGCTCTATTTACAGCAGCATCTTGCCTCAAAGCACAAGGCAGTACTATTGGTGAAGCCGTCAGAGAAGAAGCCTAATCACTTCATTCGTATCGGGTCTCTTATCCGTTGATAATATTCTATAGATAAGAGATTTTATTCACCGATTCAATCAAACTGAATCCATAAAAAAAGAGAAAAGCTAATCGCTTTTCTCTTTTTTAACCCTGATGAATCAATTATCTCTTAACAAGAGACTTACGAGCGAATCAGATAATCCGCTACACCAATCCACTTATAACTTGTTAATGCATCCAATCCCATGGGGCCCCGGGCATGTAACTTCTGAGTCGAGACCGCAACTTCGGCACCTAAACCAAACTGTCCCCCATCGGTAAATCGAGTGGAGGCATTGACATACACCGCCGCTGAATCAACCTCATTCATAAAACGTTCAGCTTGAGATAATTGCTCTGTTAAAATAGCATCCGAATGGCTAGCCCGATGTGCATACATATGCGCTAATGCTTCATCGATATTGGAAACTACTTTAATCCCCAATGTCAGACTCAACCATTCTGTATCGTAATCACCATCCTGCGCTAAACGAATCGAATCGGAAAGCGTCAAATAAGTAGCCGCTTTACCGTCAACAACCAAACGCACCCGATCATCCTGCATCCGTGCCGCTACTTTAGGTAAAAATTCAGCCGCTATCGATTCATCCACCAACAACGTGTCCAGAGCATTACAGGCTGAGGGGCGCTGCACCTTCGCATTTTCAATCACACGTAATGCCTTATCCTGCTGCGCCGATGCTTCAACATAAATATGGCTAATTCCAAAGCCACCAATAATCACTGGAATCGAACTATTCTCACGACACATACGATGCAAACCTTCACCACCTCGGGGGATGATCATATCGACATAAGTATCCATCCGCAGTAACTCAGCCACCCGAGCCCGATCCGGATCGCTGATATATTGAACCGAAGCCAGAGGGAACTGCACTTTTTCCAGCGCCTGCTGAATCACCTGAATGAGGGCTAAATTACTCCGTAATGTTTCTTTACCACCGCGTAAAATAGCCGCATTGCCGGTTTTAATACATAAGCTAGCAATATCAATGGTCACATTAGGCCGAGCTTCATAAATGACCCCAACCACGCCCAGAGGAACGCTACGGCGACAGAGCCGCATGCCATTATCCAGGATCCGGCTATCAAATTCTCGCCCCACGGGATCAGCCAAGGCAATCACATGGCGAACATCTTGGGCCATTCCCATCAGGCGACTCTTATTCAACATTAAACGATCCAACATCGCATCGCTCAACCCTTGTTCCCGGGCATCAGAGAGATCCTGTTGATTCGCTTCTAAAATTGCTTCCAACTGAAGTTCTAATTCGTCCGCAATAGCGGCCAGAGCCTGATTTTTTTGAGATGTACTACATTTCATTAACTGCGCAGCTGCAGCTTTAGCCTGTTGCCCGATCTCATTTAGATTCATTTCCATATATCTCCTTCAGCCGTTAATTGCGTAACGACTAAATCATCTCGATGAACAGCTACCGGTCCATAGGCCACACCTAAAATCTCTTCAATCAAATCAGAATGTTTGCCTTTAATTTTCTGCATATCACTCGCTTGGTATCGGCAAAGGCCTCGACCAATACACTCACCTTGAGGATTAATTATTTTTACAATATCACCCCGTAAAAAATCACCGCGAACAGCAACAATCCCTTTGGGTAATAAACTGGCCCCATCATTCAGCACTGCTCTACAGGCACCATCGTCCAAGACCAATTCACCGTGAGGAGGAGGCCCGGCTAAAATCCATTGTTTTCGATGTTCTAGCGGAGTAATAAGGCCTGGGAAACGCGTGCCGACCAATTCACCCTGAGCAACCCGAGAAATGACCTGTTCAGCCCGCCCAGCTGCAATCGTCACGGTGATCCCCGCACGACGTGCAATATCGGCCGCCTGTAATTTAGTCATCATGCCACCGGTTCCTAAACCACCGGCACTTCCACCTGCTAACCGCCGCAGCGTATCATCAATAATACGGACTTCAGGGA
The DNA here is from genome assembly GCF_046054165.1 of Celerinatantimonas marina. NCBI lineage: Bacteria > Pseudomonadati > Pseudomonadota > Gammaproteobacteria > Celerinatantimonadaceae > Celerinatantimonas > Celerinatantimonas marina. The sequence goes on from NZ_JBFNXK010000011.1 coordinate 57,104, forward strand.
TTAGCTCCGCATTTGGATTGCTCCGGGGATCGGCCGTAAACAGACCGGGTTGATCCGTCAGTAGTAACAGTTGATCGGCATCCGCTAACATGGCAATCAAGGCCGATAAATTATCATTATCACCCACTTTGATTTCACTGGTGGCAACCGCATCGTTTTCATTAATCACCGGCACGATGCCGTGATCTAAAATCGCTCGCAATGCATCCCGGGCATTTAAATAACGTTCTCGATCATCTAAATCGGCGCGCGTCAACAGCAATTGCCCAACGTGCAACCCATACAGATCGAATAAATTTTCCCAGACCCGGATTAACTGACATTGACCGACTGCGGCGAGCATCTGTTTATTACTCATGGTTAAATCTTTCGGCCCCATGACCAGATATTCACGACCAGCAGCAATCGCACCAGAAGAGACAATCACAATCCGATGTCCTTCTTTTCTTAACTTGGCACACTGACGCACCAACTCGATCATATGCGCACGATCCAGCCGGGTGGTGCCTCCTGTCAGAACACTTGTTCCTAACTTAACAACGATAGTCTGTTTTGACATTTTAGGTGATCAATCAATTCGAAAAAGGGTAGTTTAGCGGATCAAAGCACTGCTCGAACAGTGCTTTTTACAGATATCAATGAAGATTTAAGCTGCGAGTACCCGACTGGGATCAAGCTGAGATGAAGGGGTTAGTTCAATATCGAGTTCATCCAATAATTCAAGCAGCTTTGTATAAAAGTTTTGCAATGTATCCTGAACATTTTTCTGATAGGCATTCGGAATTGCTTTTTCCTGCCAATTCCCCTGTTTATCGAAAAATCCATACCAATAGCAATATTCAAAGTGCCCCTCTTGAACGGATAACGTCAGCCACCAGCCATAAAATTCCCTAATTTCAGGATCGACACGAGCATCTGCACACTCACTGAGACAATCGAAAAAATAACACGTCGTATCACTCAATGGCTGTCTCAAATAGGGTCCAAGTGAGTTAAACCGATTAATTAAACGTCCATGTGATGGCCATTGCTCAGACATAATTGTTCCTCTACTGACAAAAACTAGGCGCTGTTTTTTATCTTTGGTGGTTGAATTTGTTCAAACTAAGCGTAATTAAATCCTTCGGGCAGCGCTTGAGCGCTTGTTTATAATGTTAATTATTTATTCATAGCTCAATTGTTTTTTCAACCAATTTCCGCATTTTATGAAAATTTTGGGTAATTGCTCTTCTATTGATACACCTTTTAAACGTTCAAAATCGTGATGAACCGCCATCTGCTTAAGACTCTCAATATCATCTTTCTCACAAATGATATCCCGATCATGATAGATACAGTACAACTGCCCATTCCAACTATGACGTCTGAGCATCCCCTGTTTTTTCAAAGAAAAAGCCGATAAATGTGCGGCTAATCTATCCCGTTCCACTCCCATAGATCCCAAACGGTTCAGTACACCATCCACCACGACTCGGGGCAATGCATCTAAGCGTTGCTGAGATTGGAAAATACTATCGACAGCCGGACCAATACATACCAGATACTTCAACTCATTAGCATGAAGCTGAGCCAGCCGAATCATGCTATGTGCCGCCCAACGAACGCCAACTAACCCAACCCTTTTGGAATCAATTCGCGGATTTTCCTGCAATTTTTGCCAGAGTAGTTCATAAAGCCGACTACTGTCTTCCTGCCATCCCCAACGTCGGTTTAAACCATTTCCGGCAAAATCGATGACAAATAAGCCAATCCCCGCCGCCGCTAACTGGTTTTCGAACCACCCCAATAATTCGCTATACAGCATCGAAAAATCACAAGCAACAATAATCAAAGGAACCGCCGTATCAGAGGACGGTACATGCAAATATCCTCCGGCGGAAGCTTCGCCTTGAGTTCCATCGACAATAATTTTCTCGAAATGATCCACCTGAGAACTTTGTTGGATCACCTGTTGATAATAACGATCCACCAATACCTGAGCTCTATCCGACAACTCATCCCCTTTCAAATGAGGATATGAAGCAATCGTTGCCGCAGTAACCGCCCGATAACTTGGTTTCTCCCGTTGCAATCCCACCGCATACGAAAGCCATTCGTAACACCAACTTCCAGGCTGATACCCTTTCACAGTATCTAACAATGCACTGGTCCGGGAACGATGACTCATGGCAATCTGCGACATAATCTGCTGAGTTTCGATTACTGAAATTCCCAGAGATTGCCACCAATTAAAAGAAAATAGACGATACCAACAATGCAGTTCGGTATTTTTAAGTAATGAGGCCGGCTGTTCATTTTCTAACTGACTGGCCTGAGGATTCATAATCGCTGATGTTTCAATGACAGATGAATGCGATTTAAATAATTGCTCTGAACGAGTTGTCACACATCCTCCTTAGCAACAAAGAAAAGATAGCCTATCATCAACAAACATAATAAAAAAGCCACGGGAGTTCCCTCACGTGGCTTTTGCGACTTCTGTTAAATATTATTCATCGCAGATAGGTTTGACAAAGACTTCAGCCATATCCCAGGGCTGTTCAATCCAAGTGCCTTGTGGGACTTCTGTCACAAAATCATCCACGAGCGGTTTACCCTGAGGTTTCGCATAAACCGTAACAAAGCGCGCTTTGGGATACATTTCCCGAATCGCTTTTGCAGTCCCACCGGTATCGACCAGATCATCAATGACAATGAAACCTTCACCATCCGTTTCCACTTTTTTCAGCACATGTAAGTCCCGCTGATTATTGTGGTCATAGCTTGAAATACAGACCGTATCCACATAGCGGATCCCTAATTCACGAGCCAGTACCGATGCAGGAGCTAATCCCCCACGACTCACGGCAATAATTCCGGTCCACTGGGTGGCTGGCATCAGGCGACGAGCTAAAGTTCGAACATCACGCTGCATTGTCTCCCAAGAGACATGAAATTTATCTGTCATAAATGACCTCTATTCTACAATTGGGACTTAAGCGAAGTAGAACCGCACCAAGAACAACACGGTGAGACACCAAACACTTATTGAAATATCTTTAAAACGACCACTTAACACTTTGACTAAAGTATAAGTGATAAAGCCCAAAGCAATACCATCCGCAATCGATGATGCCATTGGCATCATAATCGCAGCGACAACCGTCGGTGCTGCTTCAGTTAAATCTTTCCAGTTAATATGAGCCAGCCCGGAGAGCATTAAAGTACAAACGTAAAACAAAGCACCGGCCGTTGCATATTTAGGGATCATGCCAGCCAAGGGGGAGAATAGCAGCGCCAACAAAAATAGAATACCGACCACAACCGCAGTCAAACCAGTTCGGCCACCCTGTTCAACTCCGGCACCACTTTCGATATAACTGGTAATACTGGATGTTCCGAACAAAGCACCAATCATGGTAGCAACAGAATCGGCTAATAGTGCTTTTTTAAGCCGTGGCAAATTACCTTTTTCATCCAGCAGATTACCTCGCTGGCAAACGGCCATCAGTGTACCTGCCGTATCAAACAATTCAACAAACAGAAAGGCAAAAACAACGCTGATCATGCTGACGTCAAATGCGCCGCTGATATCCAATTTAAAGAAAGCAGCCGATGGATTAGGCGGCATCGAGATGACACCGGTGAATTTGTTCATTCCAAAGATCAATGACAGAACCGTTACGATCAAGATAGCGATCAACACGCCACCTTTTACTTTTTTAGCTTCAAATCCGATAATGAGAAAAAAGCCTAAAGCCGCCAACAACACTTCAGGGGAACGTACATCCCCCAACTGAACCAGAACGTCAGGGCTTGGGTTACCAACGACAATTCCGGCATTTTTTAAAGCGATAAAACCTAAAAATAAGCCAATGCCCGCAGCGATACCGATCCGTAAGCTCGTTGGGATCGAATTGATGATCCATTCTCGAATTTTAAATAAACTCAATAATACAAAAATGACCCCTGACAGAAATACCGCACCTAAAGCGACCTGCCAGCTATACCCCATTTTGGCAACGACGGTATACGTGAAAAACACGTTAAGTCCCATTCCAGGAGCAACCGCAATCGGATAATTAGCGTAAACCCCCATGATGATACAACCCACAGCGGCAGCCAGACAGGTCGCAACAAATACAGCACCATGATCCATATGTGCCGATGCTAAAATCGATGGGTTCACAAAAATAATATAAGCCATCGTCAAAAACGTGGTCATTCCGGCCACCACCTCTGTCCGTACGGTGGTGTTATGCGCCCGAAGCTTAAAGAGTTTCTCTAACATAACCTTAATGTATTCCTAGAAAATGGACCTGAGTTACCGACTTCTCTGATAACTGGAGGGATAAATAAAAGCGCATATTATAGTTACAGTCTCAGCGGTTGACCAGAGATGGATCAATACTTATGGACTCTATTGCAGATGGAAAGCCACAGACGAACTAATGACATAACCCTCATTATTCATGATATTGTGATGCCAATAACCGCAGTCAGTATCGAAGCTCAGACGATAAAAACCCCGCTGATAGAAGGCATATAATCTACTCTCTTTTACGACCAAAAACAGTTAAACTCAATGTATTCCAATCAATAAAGAGGTTTTACTGTGGCTAGCTTAACAGAGCTTCAACCAACATCGCTTTGGCACTTTTTCAATCAAATTTGTTCGATTCCGCATCCGTCTTATCATGAGCAAGCTTTAGCCGAATGGATCATGAATTGGGCGAAACAAAAAGGGATTGCCGCGAAACGGGATGATGTCGGTAACATTATTTTAAGTAAGCCAGCAACTGCAGGCATGGAGGATCGTAAAGGAGCGATCCTACAAGCTCATTTAGATATGGTTCCTCAGGCCAATTCCGATAAACAACATGATTTTACATCCGATCCCATTGAAGCTTATATCGATGGGGAATGGGTTACTGCAAACGGAACTACACTTGGTTCTGATAACGGGATCGGTCTGTCCAGTATTCTGGCCGTATTCGATGCCGATAATATTGCGCATGGTCCACTAGAAGCATTACTCACCATGACTGAAGAAGCCGGTATGGATGGTGCTTTTGGCCTCAAAAGTGGCTGGCTTGAAGGCTCCGTCCTGCTCAATACAGATTCTGAGCAAGAAGGTGAGATCTATATGGGATGTGCCGGAGGTGGAGACACACAGGCAAAATTCAAAGCGGACTGGGTCAACGCACCTGCCGGACAAGCCTACCAGATCCAAATTAAAGGTTTGAAAGGGGGACATTCCGGATGTGATATCCACACCGGCCGAGGGAATGCCAATAAACTACTTGCCCGACTATTAAATGAATTGACTCGGGAGTTCAGCTACTCATTAGCTTTCATTGCTGGAGGTAGCCTGCGTAACGCTATTCCACGAGAAGCTCATGCCACCATTATTGTCGCTCCAAACAATACGAATCAACTGGAAAAATTTATTAGTCAATATCAACAAACCCTGCTCGATGAGCTAGGCAATGTCGAATCCAGTCTACAGATTTCATCTCATCCTACTGATAAGCCAGAGCAAGTCTTTAGTCCAGACCTCACTTCTCGAGTATTAAAAGCGCTCCACGCCAGCCCGAATGGGGTGATCAGCATGAGCCAAGAGATGAAAGGTGTTGTTGAAACATCTCTAAATATGGGCGTACTCTCGACAACAGAAGCCGGTGATATTACCGTTCGGTTCTTAGTTCGGTCATTGGTAGATAGTCATCGTAAACATGTCGAACGCGTTTTAGCTTCGCTCTTTTCTCTGGCCGGTGCTGATATTCATTCCGACAATGGCTATCCCGGATGGAAACCCGATCCACATTCGCCAATTATGGAAATCGTTCGTGATACCTACCAACACTTGTACGGGACCAAACCCAATATCATGGTGATCCATGCAGGCCTGGAATGTGGTTTATTCAAAACGGCATACCCACACTGGGATATGGTTTCATTCGGACCGACCATTAAGTTTCCCCATTCACCCGATGAAAAAGTCAATATTGCATCTGTTGCAAAATACTGGGCGCTGCTCGTGGAAACATTGAAAAACATTCCTAAAGCCGCATAAAACACCAGCTAAAATGATCTCTCGGACTCCGCAGGACAAGAGAGATCATCAAATAAATTTAACTGACGTTGTAGTTCATAGGTTAAATTGACGGAAATGCCGATGAGCCGAACATGCTTCCCTTCACCTCGTTCATAAGCTTTCTCCAGCAAAGCCTGAAGCTCCGAATTATCTAAAACATGACTTTGACAGGCCACTGTCGTTTGTAAAAAATCTTGGAATTTTAGCTTCACTTGAACGCCTTTAAACAATCGTCCCCTCAAGCGATGTTGTAACTCAGGAAGGAGTAGCTTTAATGCTTCAAAACACTGTTCAAGACTTACTAGGTCATTCGGATAAGTATGCTCAACTCCCACCGACTTTCGGATCCTTGAGACCTCAACGGCCCGAAGATCAATGCCCTGTGCTCGCTGATGCAAAACTGGGCCGAATTTACCAAACCACTGTTGCAACTGTTCCGGAGCATACTGAAGAACATCAGCTCCAGTTTTAAGTCCGTAAGCTTCAAGCCGTTCAGATGTTTTCGGCCCAACCCCCGGAATTTTACGCAGTATCATTTGCCTCGCAAACTCTGCGGCCTGATCAGGACGAATCACAAACAAACCATCCGGTTTATTTTCTTCAGAAGCGATTTTGGCTAGAAATTTATTGGGCGCGACTCCAGCTGAAGCCGTCAACCCTGTATCCCGAAAAATTTGAGCCCGGATCTGTTTTGCCATTAACGTCGCACTCCCTTGACAAACCTGAATGTCACTCACATCCAAATACGCCTCATCCAGCGATAACGGTTCTACAAGGGGGGTATATGATAAAAAAATCGCTCGAATTTGCTCTGAGATACTACGATACAAATCCATTTGCCCTCTGAGCAACACCAAATCCGGGCATAATTTCAAAGCCTGTGCCGTCGACATTGCCGAATGGATCCCAAACTTACGAGCGGGGTAATTACACGTTGCAATCACCCCCCGTGAGCGAACAGCTCCCCCCACAGCGATGGGTTTATCTTTTAAGGATGGATTTTCACGCATCTCCACAGCGGCATAAAAACAATCCATATCAATGTGAATAATTTTACGCATAAAAAAATAGCTGTATATCCATACAGCTATTTTAGTCGACTCTTGAAATTTGTCACGAAACTATTCGTTATATAATCCGATTTTTCTCAATCATCTCAGCTCGTCGTTTCCGACGCTCAGCTTTTGCCATTAGGGCCTTGCGTCGATCGCACGGTTCAGGACAATCACAGACTTTTTTTAAACCTAATGAAGCAATTCCACCACAACTTCCGGCTATCGTTTTTCGCTGAAAAACATAACCCACAGCCATGATAGCAATCACAAACAGGAATACGCCGAATGTAATCAAAAAATAACTCATTCATGGTCTCCTCAAGCACCTAAGAGGCTGCTTTTTTCACCAAATATTGCTTGAATTCCGGTGTATAAAATTCAGCATAACCTTCATCTGTTTTTTCAATAATCATCACCGCCATCTTATGGGCCGTGGCAAAATCAATACTGGCCTTACGCCCCATCACCATAAATGCTGTTGCAAAACCATCGGCGGTCATACAATTATCAGCGATGACACTGGCTGATACGACCCGATTTTGAATGGGATGCCCGGTTTTAGGATCGATCTCATGTGAATAGCGAATCCCATTTTCTTCAAAATAATTTCGGTAATCCCCTGATGTGGCAATAGCTCGATCCCCCGGAGTCACAATACGTTCAACCGCTTGAGAACCATTATAACGAGGTTTCTCAACAGCGACCCGCCAAGGTTCGTTTTGATCATTGTGCCCCTGTTGACGCAATTCCCCACCAACATTCACTAAAAAGTTATGAAATCCCTGAGCTTTGAGTAAATCGGCAACCCGATCCACCCCATACCCTTTAGCAATACCAGAAAGATCCACATAAAGTCCCGGAATATCCTTCTGCCAGCCTTCAGTACTCAGATGAAGATGGTGGTAACCAATCTCTTTTTCGGCCGCACTTAATTTTTCAGGTGATGGCACTTTATCCGGACGTCCGGTTGGACCAAATCCCCATAAGTTGACCAATGGCCCAACGGTAATATCAAATGCGCCACCCGTTAATCCCGAAATTCGTAAAGCTTCTGTCACTACCGTACGGAGATGATCAGAGATAGGAACAACCTGAGTCGTTTGCTGACTATTAAACAGTGACAATTCTGATTGAGGCCGATACGTCGACATCTCATCGTTAACCTGCTCCAGTTCTTTATCCACCAGAGCCTGCAATGTCTGACCATCCGGTAATTTATCTTTCGGAGCAACGACCTTAATCTGGTAAAAAGTTCCCATGGTGCCGCCCTTCAGGGTCAGCGTATATAAATCCTCGTGCTTTTGGCACCCTAGTAATAAAAAGGCTAGCCCCAGAAAGGCCAGCCATTGTTTTAATTGAATCGACATGAATCGTTAACCACCGAAATCATCGTACAGAATGTTGTCATCTTCAACACCCAGGTCTTTTAACATTTTAGTGACAGCTGCATTCATGACTGGCGGACCACACATGTAATATTCACAGTCTTCAGGAGCCTCATGATCACGCAGATAACTTTCATAAAGAACATTATGAATGAAGCCTGTTTTACCTTCCCAATTATCTTCAGGCTGGGGATCGGACAAGGCGACATGCCATTCAAAGTTTTCATTCTCACGGGCTAACTCATCAAAGTCTTCCACATAGAACATTTCACGTTTTGAACGAGCACCATACCAGAAGCTGATCTTCCGTTTAGAATGTAAACGTCGCAGCTGATCAAAAATATGGCTTCGCATAGGAGCCATCCCGGCACCACCACCGATGAAGATCATCTCTGCATCAGTATCTTTGGCAAAAAATTCGCCAAATGGACCTGAAATAGTTACTTTATCACCGGGTTTCAAGTTAAAAATATAGGAGGACATCCGTCCTGGAGGTGCATCCGGGATCCGAGGAGGTGGCGTTGCAATACGCACGTTGAGCATAATCAAGCCCTCTTCTAATGGATAGTTCGCCATTGAATAGGCCCGAATCGTTTCATCCTCAGTTTTAGATTCCAAATTAAAGAATCCAAAATGATCCCAATCACCCCGATACTCTTCCGGAATATCAAAATCACTATATTTAACATGATAGGCAGGTGCTTCAATTTGAATATAACCACCCGCACGGAATGGAACAGTCTCACCTTCAGGGATCTTGAGTTTCAATTCTTTAATAAAAGTAGCTTTGTTATCATTAGAAATAACTTCACATTCCCACTTTTTAATCCCAAAGATCTCTTCCGGTAATTCAATTTTCATATCATTTTTCACAGAAACCTGACATGACAACCGACATCCCTGACGCGCTTCACGCTTATTGATGTGATCCAATTCGGTCGGCAGGATATCACCGCCCCCTTCATTGACAATCACCCGGCACTGACCACAAGAGCCCCCACCACCACAAGCGGACGAGACAAAAATCCCCGAGTTAGCCAAAGCGCCTATTAACTTCGTGCCAGGCTGAGTCGTAAATGACTTCTCCGGGTCATCATTAATCGTAATAGTGATATCCCCTGAACTGACGAGTTTCGATTTTGCAAACAAAATCATGACTACTAAAGCCAGTACAATCAGAGTGAACATCGCCACACCGAGTACAATTTCCATCGACTTAATCCTTGTTTATCATCAGTTACAGTTGGACACCGGAAAACGACATAAAACTCATCGCCATCAATCCGGCAGTAATGAAGGTAATGCCTAAGCCACGCAATCCGGCAGGGACATCGGAATACTTCATTTTTTCTCGGATACCGGCCAGCGCTACAATCGCTAGCATCCAACCAAAACCACTACCAACACCATATACGGCAGATTCAGCCAGGGTATACTGACGTTGAACCATAAAGGACACCCCACCGAAAATCGCACAGTTCACCGTAATCAACGGCAAGAAAATCCCTAATGCGTTATATAGCGCAGGCACGTATTTATCGAGGATCATCTCTAAGATTTGCACTAAAGCCGCAATCACCCCAATAAACGTAATAAAGCCCAAGAAACTCAAATCGACATCGGGTAAACCGGCCCAAGCCAAAGCCCCTGGAGCCAGCAGGTGGAAATAAATGATCTGGTTAACCGGCACCGAAATGCCTAACACCACAGTAACGGCGATCCCCAGACCAAGCGCTGTTTTAACCTTTTTAGATACAGCCAGAAAAGTACACATCCCAAGCAGGAATGACAGGGCCATATTTTCAATAAAAACAGACTTGATGAAAATACTGATTAAATGCTCCATGCTCTTACTCCTTCGGTTCCTGCTGCTCTGGACGCCAAGTCCGAATAGCCCAGATCAATAATCCAATCACAAAGAAGGCACTCGCAGGCAACAGCAACAGACCGTTTGGATGATACCAACCACCATTGGCAATCAACGGTAAAATTTTAATACCAAATACCGAACCTGATCCCAACAGTTCACGGATGAAGCTCACAACCATTAGAATAGCGCCGTACCCCAGACCGTTACCAATCCCGTCTAAAAAGCTCTCGATTGGCGGACTTTTCATCGCATACGCTTCCGCACGGCCCATCACGATACAGTTCGTGATAATCAGCCCCACATAAACCGATAGCTGTTTCGAAATATCATAAGCAACGGCTCGTAGCACTTGGTCAACCACAATCACCAATGACGCGATAATCGCCATCTGTACAATAATTCGGACACTGGATGGGATCTGATTACGAATCAGAGAGATAAAAAAGTTTGAAAATGCAGTCACGATGGTCAGAGCCACTGCCATCACAAATGCATTTTCCATTTTACTGGTCACCGCCAATGCCGAACAAACCCCCAGCACCTGAAAGGTAATCGGGTTATTGGCAACAACGGAGCCTAACAGAATCTGCTTGATTTCTTTTGCACTAGCCATTGTTTAGCTCTCCTTGACGCAATTTTGTCAGGTAATGGGCATACCCTTCCTGACCGAGCCAAAATTTAAAGGTATTGCGAACCCCATTACTGGTTAATGTTGCTCCAGATAAAGCATCCACTTTAGATCGTGCACTCGGAGCCGCTTCCCCTTTGACCAGAGTTAACGCTGGCTGAAATTTTTCGTCATACAATTTCTTACCTACGAACTTAGCTCGCCAGTTTGGGTTTTCAACTTCCCCACCCAATCCGGGAGTTTCCCCCTGATCATAATAGATAATCCCCTGAACCGTATTACCATCCGGAGCCACTGCCAAAAATGCATACATCATTGACCACAACCCTCGCCCATGAATCGGTAAAATCACCCGGTCCAGCTTACCGCTGTCATCATGAACTAAATAAACAGTGGCATAATTTGAACGACGAATAATCCCGGCCGTATCTTGTTCCGGAGATAACCGGATACTCATAGTCGGATCTTCAGCCGCTTTCTTTTGATCAAAACTAGCCGGATTAATTTGATGACTATCGACATACTCACCGGTATTCAAATTAACGACTTTCGTTTCGATGTATTTTTTATAAACATCCGAAATTCGCTTACCTTGAGTCGAGACTCCAGATACAGCCAAAATATTCTTCTGTTTATCCAGTAATTTATTGTTGTTCTGCATACCGCGTAAACCAATCGCAGCGCCCGAAACAACAATAGAGCAGATCAGGCTAATACCAACCACTACTTTGATTGTTTTAGCTAAAGAATCATTACTCGACATTGCGTGCCATCCTCCGCTTAATGTTGGCTTGTACGACAAAGTGGTCAAACAACGGCGCGAATAAGTTGGAGAACAAGATCGCTAACATCATGCCTTCTGGAAACGCAGGGTTAACAACACGAATAAACACCACCATTGCCCCAATCAAAATGCCATACCACCATCGAGCTTTATCCGTAAACGCGGCTGAAACAGGATCGGTTGCCATAAAGAACATGCCTAGCGCAAAGCCCCCTAAGACAAAATGCCAATAAGCCGGAATACTAAACATGTGATTGGTCGATGAACCAATTAAGTTGAGCATCGTGCTGACCACGATCATGCCGATCATCACCCCACCGACAATTCGCCAAGATGCAACCTGGGTATACATGATGACCAATCCACCCAACAGCAACAAAAAGGTAGAGGTTTCCCCAATAGACCCTTGCATAAAGCCAAAGAAAGCATCCTGCCAAGTCAGGCCGGTACTCATTAATGCATGCAGCCCGCCACTGGCAGCGACACTCAAAGAGGTCGCACCCGAGAAACTATCGACAGCCGTCCACACTGCATCACCGGACATATTGATAGGATAAGCAAAGAATAAAAATGCTCGTCCAGCCAATGCAGGGTTCAGGAAGTTTTTACCGGTCCCACCAAAGACTTCCTTGGCGATGACCACACCGAACGAAATACCGAGCACAACCTGCCACAACGGAATAGTCGGCGGCAAGGTCATGGTGAATAAAATCGATGTAACGAAAAAGCCTTCATTCACTTCATGTTTGCGGACCATGGCAAACAAGACTTCCCAGAATCCCCCGACCACAAAGGTCACGGCATACACGGGGATCACATAAAAAGCGCCATAGACACTTCGAGCAAACCACCCAGCGCTTTCCCCCATGGGCACACCAAGCAAGTGCATAAGCGCAACGCGCCAGTCATCCAATGGTGCCGAGCCGTGAGCGATTGCCATGTTGGCCTGATCACCGACGTTGAACATTCCGAAGAACAAAGCCGGCAGTAAGGCCATCCAAACCAGAATAATGATTCGTTTCAGATCGATATTGTCTCGAACATGGGTTCGGCTTTTCGTCACAAGTCCAGGTGAATATAAAAAAGTGTCGACTGCCTCATAAAGGGCAAACCACTTTTCATAACGCCCACCCGGCGCAAAGAGAGGTTCAATTTTATGTAACAAACGCTTCATGCTTAACCCTCCGCTTCAATTTTGGTTAAACACTGGCGAAGCACTGAACCATATTCGTACTTCCCGGGGCAAACAAAAGTACACAAAGCTAAATCTTCCTCTTCCAGCTCTAAACAACCCAATAATTGAGCACTATCCGTATCACCCGAAAGCAAATCACGCAGCAATAAAGTCGGCAGAATATCCAACGGCATAACCCGTTCATATTGCCCGATTGGAACCATTGCTCGTGCGCTCCCACCTGTTGTTGTGGTCATTGCAAAACGTTTGTGTTTGTGCAAATGAGACGTAAATACCCGAGCCAATGAGAATTTATTAGCGCCCGGCCAAGCCCAGCTTAAAAATTCTCTTTCGTACCCTTCTTTTAGGGCACAAATTTGCTGATGAAAACGTCCCAGATAAGCGAGTGTGCCTTCTGCGGTATGACCATACAGAACGCTCCCGGAGACCACTCGCAACGGCGCATCATCTTTAAGCTGTCCCTGAATAACATCATCTGTCGCAGCACCTATCTCGGTGACAACCAGACGAGGATCTTTCACTTCCGGACCCGCTAATGAAATCACCCGCTCACTAGAGATTTGCCCCGTGCTAAACAGCAACCCGAATGCAATGACATCCTGATAGTTAATGCTCCAGACACGACGGCTTAAACTGGCTGGTTTCAGGTAATGAATATGGGTACCGGCCAAACCAGCAGGATGAGGTCCAACAAATGTTTCCTCACGTACGTTACTGGCTTGGCTTTGAGGGAGTTCATAATTGCCTTTACAGACAAAAACTTCGCCTTCAGTCAGCTGACTGATTAATGAGAGACCATTCTGAAAAGCTTCGACCTGCCGATCGATAATCAATTTGGCATCAGCCGCTAGTGGGCTTGTGTCCATCGCTGTAACAAAAATGGCAGCCGGTTTTGCATCAATCTCGGGGACTTTACTAAAAGGTCGGGTTTTAAAGGCAACCCACTGTCCGGATTCGACAAGCTTGGATACAATATCATCCCGGCTTAGTTTAGAAAGCTGCTCTGAAGTCACCGCGCCAAAATCTTTCGCAGGCGAATCATCCTTTTGGATGACAACCGACTGCAAAACCCGACGCTCACCCCGATTTACGGCAACAATTTCACCAGAAGCCGGAGCGGTATATAGAACACCTGGATTTTTTTTATCTTCAAATAACACGTCCCCTTTAGCGACATGATCGCCAACTTTGACTTTCATTGTCGGACGCATTCCGACATAGTCTCCGCCGAGCACTGCTACATGTGAAGCAAAGAGGTTATCCGTGACTTGCTGCTTCGGTGCGCCACTGATGGGCACATCCAGTCCTTTTTTTATTGAAATCATACTCTCTTACACATTAGATTAGGTCGAAGATGAGTGATTGTCTAATGCAGGTTAAACCCAGTTTGCATTGATAACAAATCCAACGAAACGAGGCTTACAACTGATTAAAAACCGCATTATTCTAGCACCAATAATTCATAGCCTGCTATGTTAAATGCCTTATATCCATAGTTTTTTTAAATAAATAGCGCTTATTTAACCATTCATTATCAAAAAAATACCGACTCAGGAATATCCTTACAAGTCTAGTATAATGACGAATGTCTGCTTCATACGATCTCTATTATTTTTAAAGCAGATACGTTCAAAATAAGACGAAAGGCTTAACTCCCCCGGCAGTTCGGGGAATCAGGAATTTGCTGATGGGATACCCATTCCTGTGGCGTAAATGTGTGCAATGCCAATGCATGCACGGGGCCGGAAAGCAGATCGACTAAACAAGCATGGACTTGCTTATGCCGCAACAATAACCGCTTTCCTTCAAACTGTTCACTCACAACTGCAACTTTGAAGTGACTTTCGGAACCAGCCGGAACGTGATGCCGATAACTTTCATTTTCGATATGCAGATATGAAGGTGAAAAATCGCGTTCAAGACGTTGCTGAATTTCTGCCTCAATAGACATGCTTTCCTCAAATGCTCCCGATTAGGTAAAATGATTATAAAGCGAAACCCTTACAAATGTTAAGATTTTTAAAAAATTTGTCTAAATGTTAGATTTAATCGACATCCTACTATTTTTTTAGTTTTCGCTACGCTATGTTGATAGTAAGATTGACATTCGCCACCCATCATCAACAAATCTCCCGCCCCTAACTCCAGCTCGATAATTTTCTGATGTCCGCTTTTGGCCCGGAGTAAAAAACGACGCGGCTGACCCAGACTGAGCGACGCAATCATCGGTTTATCGCCCAATTCAGCTTCATCATCACTGTGCCATCCCATTGAATCGCTCCCATGGCGATAGAGATTAGCCAAGACACTGTTAAAATGATAACCACTTTGCAACCGTAGTTGTTGGCACCATCGTAGGATTGGCTCCGGCCAAGGCTGAGGCTCCCGGGTATTTCCGCTGTAGCGATAGCAACACGCTTCATCGGCAATCCAAGCCGATAATCGCGGTTCCAGTACATTTCGCCCGAAAAGTCTAATCGTATGCTGCTGCCACTGGATCTGCGAAATCAGATCGTCAAGATCACTCTCTACGGCCCAATGCGGGTAATATTGCAACCAACTATCATGATCTAAGGCGATATATTCAGGAACATTATTCATTTAAATAAACCGAATAGTCGCTTTGTGAAAATGCATTCGATAGAATTTGCCCACTTTATTTTCCGGATATTTTGCCATGGCTCAGTCAACCCAGACCCAATTTTCATCGACGCTGCAATTGGAACGAATGCCTCGACAACATCCTGCAGAACTGCGGGCATGGAGTGCTGCTGACGAACTGATAAGCCAATATACACTAGACACCATTCCCCGCTCTCACACGCTGGCGATATTCAACGATGATTTTGGTGCGATTAGTTGCATCTTAAATGAATATTCTCAAAGATGGTATAGTGATTCATATTTAGCCCATCAAGCATTAGCTCATAACCGGCGGCACAATCAGTTTCCATCACAAATGGCACAAGATTTAACCACACCGTTACAACCTGCCGATGCCTGGTTGATTAAGATCCCAAAATCACTGGCTCTTTTTGAATACCAATTATCCCAACTCAGTCTCATCGCCACACCCGAACAGCCCATTATTTTCGTCGCAATGGTTAAATTTCTTACAAAAGGTTTTTTCAATTTAATCGAGCATTATTTAGGCCCAGTGACAACTTCGCTGGCGCAAAAAAAGGCTCGTTTATTATTTAGTCATGCGACTTTGGGCCCCAAACCAACATCTTACCCATTATCATGGAGTGCCAAACCGGATTATCCTTGGGAATTTCATGACCACGCTGGCGTTTTCTGTCTTGGAAAACTCGATATTGGCAGCCGCTTTTTAATCGAACATCTACCCGATAGTAATTATCAGAATATTGTTGATTTAGGCTGTGGTAATGGTTTGCTTACATTAGCCGCTCTCCGCCGCTGGCCAAATGCCAATCTGACCGCCTGCGATGAATCCTTTATGGCCGTAGCCAGTACGATGGCCAACGTACAACACAACTACCCGGAACAATATTCGCATTTCACCGGCCGCGTTGATCACGCACTCTCCAATCACCCTAGCGCGAGTGCTGATTTAATCCTTTGTAATCCCCCTTTTCATCAGCAACAAACCATCTCGACCTATATTGCTCAAACAATGTTCAAAGATGCCTACCGTTGTCTCGGCGATCAAGGCGAGTTATGCGTCATTGCCAATCGCCATTTACCCTATGCCGGATTACTTAAAACTATTTTCAAAGGCGTAAAGGTACTCGCTTCCAACTCTAAATTTGTTATCCTGATGGCGAAAAAATATCATTCCAGAGGTTAATTATGCACGCCTGGTTCCAAGCGTTTAAACGGTTATCAATAATTACGGGGCTGTTATTGTTGGCTGCATGTAGCAGCACACATGCGCCCAAACAAGTCTACCTTGACCCACAGCCGGTTTCTTCAGGCAATCTGCAACCGGCATCCGGGATAACTGTCAAATTAGTCGTCAATGACCTTCGTAAACAACATTTTTTGATCGCTATTCATAAAGATGGTGAAGAAAAACTAGATTTAATCGCAAGTGCCAATAATGTACGTCAGTCCATTGAAAAAGCGATTCGTCAGAGCCTCGAAGCACGAAATATCACTGTGACGGACAGTGCTCATGATACCCTAACCGTTGAAATCATCGATTTGAGCTGTAACGCGCAGCAACATATGGCCGATTATAGTGCTATCACGCAGGTCACCCTCAAAGCGACCTTCAAAACCGATCGCCGGACGATTGTCCGTCAATATACGGCAAGCCGCCGTAATACCGGAAGTTTTTCCGTGGATGTCAGCCAGCAACAAAACCAGTTAAACCAAACCCTCAATGCGGTATTAACTGGTTTACTTACCGATAATCGACTGCTAAGTAAGGATTAATTTAATGAAACGATGGTTATTGTTATTTTCTCTGATTTGGCTTCAGTTCCCGGCACTGGCGACCACCGTACGATTCGAAACCAATCTGGGCCATTTTGACCTTACCCTAGATACGGATAAGGCCCCGAAAACCTGCGAGAATTTTCTCCGATATGTGAAAGATGGCAGCTATCAGGGCAGTATTTTTCATCGAGTTATTCAAAATTTTGTGATTCAGGGAGGGGGCTTTTTAGCCAATGGAGAACGCTTACCCAACTACCCATCCGTCGTTAATGAATCAAACAACGGTTTATCCAATGTCACCGGAACCATCGCCATGGCCCGAACCAGCGATCCTGATTCAGCAACCCGACAGTTCTACATTAACGTCCATGACAATCCATTTTTAGATGGTTCTTCCCAAAAACCCGGATATACAGTTTTTGGGAAAGTCACCCAAGGCATGGATACCATTGAAAAAATTGCAACCCAGCCCACCGGCAATGATAATAATTTAGGGATGCCCGATGTGCCACAAACTCAGATTGTCATCCAAAAAGTAATGCTCGTTGCCGATCCGCAATGAAATTAACCCGAATACCCGATGCATGTCATGGCTGGGTAACCAGCCTTAAAATCTATGGACAAAAGCCTGTTTTACTAATGCTGAGTCTGGGATTCTCATCCGGGCTCCCACTATTACTAGTCTTTTCAACTCTTTCATTTTGGCTTCGGGAAGCCGGAGTCAGTCGCACCGAAATCGGTTATATGAGTTGGATTGCTCTGGCTTATGGCGTGAAGTGGATCTGGTCACCATTGGTCGATCATCTGTCATTTCCCATTTTAAGCCAGCATCTGGGACGACGGCGCAGTTGGATGCTCATGGCTCAACTTGCCATTATCACCGGATTAGTGGGCATGGCGTTTAGCGATCCCGCGCTCTCGGTCAGTCAACTGGTTGCTTTTGCACTGTTGGTTTCATTCAGCTCGGCCACACAGGACATGACCATTGATGCGTTTCGTATTGAGTCAGCCCCCGAGCATTTACAAGCGGCCATGGCTGCCGCTTTCATGACCGGATACCGTATCGCCATGATTGTCTCCGGAGCCGGCGTTTTATGGCTAGCAGCCGCTTTTAGTCATAGCCATAGTGATTATCAACCCCACGCCTGGCAAGCGGCCTATTTATGTATGGCCATTCTCATGGGGATTGGTTTGATCAGCGCCTTGTTCGCTAAGGAACCGCAATTACCCGCCCGAGAGGCAGCCCCTTTTCATATACTCCGACGCTACCGTCGTCAGGGGTATTCACGCTTTAAAAGCAAATTATTCGCTTGGCTCTTCCATACCATCGTCAGCCCATTTGCCGATTTTTGGAACCGTTTCCGATGGCATGCCGTGCTGATTCTGTTACTAATTAGCTGTTATCGGATAGCGGATGTGGTGATGGGAGTTATGGCTAATGCATTTTATGTTGATATGGGATTTAGTAAAGCCGATGTCGCCAGTATTTCTAAAGTGTTTGGCGTGATCATGACTCTGGTTGGCGCTGGCTTCGGAGGTATTTTAGTCAATCGCTTCGGAACTGGGAAAATTCTGTTCTGCGGGGCATTACTGACCGCCTCGACTAACTTGCTCTTTAGTTATATGGCCACCCAGCCCCCATCGTTGGCATTATTAACCTGTGTCATCAGTGCTGACAACTTAAGCGCCGGGATTGCAACAGCCGCCTTTATTACCTATTTAAGTTCTTTAACTAATATCGCTTTTTCCGCCACTCAATATGCCCTTTTAAGTTCCATCATGCTATTGCTTCCGAAATTTCTGGCTGGTTTTTCTGGCGTATTAGTTGACCATATTGGCTATAATCACTTCTTCATGGTAACGGCACTAATGGGCCTGCCATCGTTACTTTTAATCGCTGTATTAATGCAATTGAAACCGTTTTCAAAAAAATAGTTTCCATCGATAAGCGACTCGCCTAACAGTTTAAAATAGCTAACTTATTTACCCTGAGATATAACCATTTCATCCATAGATTAATGAATGAATCTATTTAGATAATAGTTTTCAACTTCATATAGAGACCCTAGTTATGCGAGCTTATGATGCGATGTGTAACGGCGAACGTTACTGTATTAATGATCCTGAATTAGTTGAAATGCGTTTTAAAACTCGAGAGCTGATCGATCAAATGAATCAGCTAGGACCTCGAGAAGGAGAACGGCAATACCAACTATTACAACAATTATGTGGCTCTATCGGTGATGATATTCACATTGAAAAGCCATTACATATTGATTACGGCAGTAATATTCATCTCGGTAACCACGTATTCATTAATTTCAACTGGGTCGTTCTCGATTGCTGCACAGTCAATATTGGGGATCATGTTTTTATCGGTCCTAATGTATCGCTTTATACTGCCCACCATCCCCTTGATGCCGAAACCCGAGATCAACATATCGGATTTGCAGAACCCATTACTATTGGCAATCATGTCTGGATTGGAGGTAATACGACCATTCTCCCGGGAGTCACTATTGGGGACGGTGCCGTCATTGGTGCCGGAAGTCTGGTCACCCGAGATATTAAACCGGGGATGCTGGCGGTCGGACAACCTTGTCGCGAGATCCGAAAAGCCGAAGCACGCTAACTGACCATCCACTGAACCTCTCATTAAGTGTGATTCAAACCATACCTATCACACTTAATTTCTTTTTTTTGAAAAATCCATCAATCGCAACATACGTGATTTATAGCACTTATTCGGGCCTTAACTTTGACTTTTCATATAAACTAATCATGATGCGTTTGGCCTCTCTCAGGACAAACAATATTGATTTCAGCCAGACAAGGAGCATGATCATGACCCGTTGGGGAATTCTGGGCCGTGGGGCACTAGGAAGCGTTTTTGCTGCCAAACTGGCTTTTGCCGGTGAAGATGTACACTGGGTCATGTCCGAATCTCGGGCTAACCGTCTCAGTGCAGATCCGTTCTGCTATACCCATGCACAATCATCAGAGTCGCATGCCATTCAATTACCAGTACACACCCATACTCAACAAACAGACCTGCTCATTATTGCCGTTAAAGCCTATCAGGTCGAATCAGCACTGCAATCGATTACATTAGCACCGCAAACTCAGCTTCTGACCCTACAAAATGGGATGGGCAGCCAGGATTTTATTCGCAAACACTACCCACAAAATACACTCTGGGCTGGAGTCACAACCCATGCAGCGAAACGAACTTCACAAGGCGTCTGTCACACCGGAGACGGCATCACACAAGTGGGACTTTATCATCGAGCACCCTCGCCCAGCGCACCAGACTGGATAACAGAACTGGAACAAGCCATGACAAACACACAATATCAGCTTGATATTATCCCTTTTTTGTGGCGTAAATTATTAATCAACAGCGTCATCAATCCCCTGACAGCTCTCGAACAATGCAGTAATGGAACCTTACTGGAACCCAGTTACCAACCGTTAATCCGAGAACTCACAGAAGAGCTGACTCTGGTTGCCAATGCTTGTGGACAAAATTTTCATGCAGCAGAGATCCTTGCCATCATTCGGGATGTCTGCCAAACAACCGCAGCCAATCATTCATCAATGGCTGAAGATGTTCGCAATCATAGACGAACAGAAATAGAATTCATCAATGGTTATATTAAACGGCAAGCCAGGCAGCAAGGAATTGAAACGCCTATCAACGATTATCTGTATCAACAAATAAGTTAAGGAGTATGGCTATGGTCGATGTAATGGTTGCCGTTGCCCCAGGCTGTGAAGAAATAGAAACCGTTGGCATTGTCGATACTCTGCGTCGAGCGCAGTTTGACGTAGATCTAGTGAGTGTTGGTGATGAACTCACCGTTGAATGTTCACGCCGGATCCGACTCACGGCCGACAAATTACTCGACGAAGTGAAGCCGGGAGATTACCAACTTTTGGTCTTACCCGGTGGAGCTCCTGGATGCGAATATATGAAAAACCACCCGCAGTTTATTCAATTTATTCGCGATTTTTATCATGCTCCTAATTATCTCGCGGCTATCTGTGCTGCTCCGGCAGCGGTATTACAGACACATCATATTGCTCCCGGAGCAATCAAGACTTGCCATCCCGATTACTTTAAAGACTTACCATCGGATAAACGCAGTGAACAGCGAGTCGTGATCGATGCCGAAGCCAGACTCATTACCAGCCGAGGGCCGGGAACCGCAATTGAGTTTGCCTTGGCCATCATCAAAGAGTTAGCTGGTTCGACCTTGGCGGAGCAAGTTGCAAAACCGATGCTAAATCAGGCATAACAAACCCTAGGACTAGGGTGACTCTTTCAATAGATAATTCACAAAAAAACGCGCTTTTCAAAGCGCGTTTTATCAGAGCAACCGTCAAACGATAAACACTAACGATTTGAATAAACGCTCACGTTCAAATGACCTTGCTCTTTTAAGTACAACGCCTGCAATTTACTCATCACACCCCGTTCACAATAAAGCAAATAGTGCTTACTGGTATCGAGTTCTGCAAAGCGGGTTGATAATTTAAAAAACGGAATATGTAAAATCTCAACGCCATCCAGCGTTAGCGGTTTCGCTTCATGTTCTTCATCACTGCGAATATCAACCACAATCTGTTCAGCCTGAACATCTCGCACCGTTGCAACTTCGACAACTTCCCGATCACTGTCCCGACCAATATCCCGAATATCCATCACCCGAGCAGCCGCCACTACTTTTTCCAGCACATCCGCATCAAAGTTTGCTTCTTCAGCTAATAGTTTGGCTTCAACTGCTTTAACCGTCGGTTTTCGTGAAATCACACCGCAATATTCAGGCATAGTCTCAGCCATATCTGCGGTTCCAATATGTCGGGCACAATCAATAATATCCTGCTTATCCTTAGCAATTAGTGGCCGTAAAATCAGGGTATCTGTTACTTTATCGATCATCGATAGATTCGTCAGTGTCTGACTAGATACCTGTCCCACCGCTTCACCCGTCACTAAGGCCGGAATATTAAACTCTTCAGCCACCCGAGATGCCGCTCGCATCATCATTCGTTTAAGCACCACGCCCATTAGAGAATTTTCGACTTTAGTCAAAATTTCACCAACAACCGGCTCAAAATCAATCGTAATAAATTTAACTCGATGCGATGAACCAAAACGCCGCCATAGATAGTGGGCCATTTGTTTCACCCCGATCTCATGAGCCGCACCGCCTAAATTAAAAAAGCAATAGTGCACACGTGACCCGCGGCGAATGAGTTCATAACTCGCCACACCTGAATCAAACCCACCAGAAATCAGTGACAGCACACTTTCCTGTGTTGCAATTGGGAATCCACCCAACCCTTTATGTTGATGCTCAACGATATACAGTGTCTGATTTTCAATTTCCAAGCGTACAGTGACATCCGGATTTTTCAGTCGAACCCCAGCTGCATCCGTATATTGGTTCAGCCCACCCCCAATATAACGTTCGGCTTCAACCGACGTAAAATCATGTTGACCAACACGACGCACACGCACACAAAAGGTTTTACCGGCTAATTTATCTTTCCAGATGGCATGAGTCAGCTCATAGGCATGATGGAGATCCGTAAACTCATAGCTGGATACTTCTAAAAAATGTTGGATCCCCGGCGTACTAGCCAGTGCCTCAACAATCGCATCACGTTTTGTAACATCCTGAGTTCGAACCACCAGATGATCCCAGTCTCGAGCGACCCGGACACTGTCATCAATATTTTGCAGGACATTACGAATATTACCCTGCAACATTTTGCTAAACCGCTGCCGAACAGAGCGGCTTTTAATCATAATTTCCGGGAATAATTTGACAATAAACTTCATGATGAGATTTCGAGGTTAAAAATTCGGCGCACATTATACACCCGAATCAGCAGAATATGTAACCGGGTTTTATTCACAAATTCTGCTGATTATTTATTCTGAACGCGATTGCTCACGCAATGGAGTCACCGAGATCGGATCAGAAATCTTCGCCTTACCTTGCATAATGCTAATTTCAACCCGTCGGTTGCGAGCTCTATGCTCTGCGGTATCGTTTTTGACCAAAGGATCGGTATCGGCCAAGCCTCTGACAATCAACTTCGATTCATCAAATCCAGGAACCTTAATCATCACCTGAGCCACAGACACTGCTCTTTGAGCCGAAAGATCCCAATTGGAACGATACAACTCCGATACGGCTCGCTGATTATCCGTATTTCCTGACACCGTGACGATCCCCGGAATATCTTTAATCACGGTCGCAATTTTTTCAATAATCGGTCGGAACTGAGGTTGCAGAAACGCCGAACCGGAAGGGAATGAACCTTTTTCACGCACACGAATAATAATTTGCTGCCCTAATGATTCAACCTCAATGGCCCCTTCTTTAATTTCAGTTTTTAACTGCAGAGCAATCCGTTTGGCAACTTCACTTTGCGCCGTCGTCGATGGGCTAGATTGGGGTGTCGGCCGAGTATCACTTTGGGGCGTATTCCCCCCGGTTTGTTGACCGGAATTACGCTCTTCCCCACCCGATTTACTATCTTCGCCTTTATGAAAATCCAGTTCCGTCTGGGTCACATCAACCGTCTGCTGCATAATGGTTTCAATCGGTGTTGGCTCGGGCCGTCCCGGACGAAACTCCATCGCAATCACCGAAGTTCCTTTCGGAATATCTTTCACTTCCAACTGATTTTGCACCCCGAAAGCATACTTCATCGAACCGGCGATCTGTTTAAACTTCAGAACATCCATTTCTGAGAAAGAGAGCAGCAATACAAAAAAGCAAAGCAGCAGCGACATCAAATCTGAGAAAGTTGCCATCCACGCCGGTAGACCAGGGGGGCATTTGCATTCTTGTTCTTCGTCCATCCCGATCCTCGATTACTCGCCTTCAGCTTTGCGTTTTGATTCTTGCAAATAATTTTTCAGTAGCCCTTCGATGACTCGAGGGTTTTGTCCATCCTGGATCCCCAATACCGCATCAACCACTAATGAGCGGTTGTTGGCTTCTTCAGCCGAACGTAAATCCAATTTATTAGCAATCGGGATCGCCACCATGTTAGCCAACATCGCACCATACAACGTTGTCAGCAAGGCCACAGCCATCGCCGGGCCAATGGATTTTGGGTCAGACATATTTGATAACATGGCCACTAACCCAACCAGAGTACCGATCATTCCCATGGCCGGAGCCACATCACCAATCGCTTTAAAAATACTGGAGCCTACTTCATGCCGTTCCTGCGTCAGTGCAATATCTTTACGCAATGTGCTACGAACCACTTCCGCATCATAGCCATCCACCAACATGCCAACCCCTTTGGCCATAAAGTCATTGGGGATCTCAGCTTCTTCTAAGGCCAGAAATCCCCCCTTACGCGCCGAATCGGCCAACTCTACAGCTTTAGAAATCAACTCTTCAGGTTTATCGGCTTTAAACAAAAAGGCTTTCCCAGCAATTTTAGCGGCACCCAGGAATTGTCCCAGGTTATATTTCATCAATACCACAAATAGTGAGCCGCAAATTACAATCAAAATGGACGGAACATCCACAAACGCACTGATGTCCCCCCCCATCAACATGGCCATTAATACGAAGGCAAAACCGCCTAACAAGCCGACTAGCGTCGCTAAATCCACAGCTATCATCCCTCTTTAGTTACAATTCCAATGGCTCAAGCCGAACCCATTACCAACAATGGCTAAATTCTATCGAATTTAAACACAACATGCCTGTACTCGTTTCATCAGCCTAAAACGGCTCACCGAGTTAATTCCAGCGATTCACACATCAAGGCTCATTTTTCCAATTCGCCTTTTCAGCTTTGGTGAAGAAGGTCAACTCATCGGCTTAGTTTCTTAAATAGAGCAACTGCTCATGCTCAGTTCATCAATTGCAGCAAAATCAATACGACCCGAGATCAATATGCACCATTCACTCTACTTCTCTGAACATATATTATGGACAATAATATGCAATATATTATCGGTTACCAAAATAAATACTTTAACCGTTGTAGGATATACCGTTATGATCAGATCATAAATGCCGGCTCAAAGTAGAACAGGAAGATAGTAACTTCATGAAAAAACCAGAAAATATGAGCTTTGAAGAATCCTTAAACGAGTTAGAGCAACTCGTTCAAGAACTCGAAAGCGGCGATTTACCGCTAGAGCAAGCGATGAAACATTTTGAACGGGGTATTGCTCTTTCAGGCGCCGGCCAGCAAAAACTCGAACAGGCGGAACAGCAGATCAAAATTTTGCAGCAAAATAGTGTTGAAGCCCCTTTATCTGACTTTGACACAGAAGGTGACCAGTGAATCAGGCGCTCACTCAATCAATCCAAAATTGCCGGGAACATATCGATCACTATTTGCTGCAAAAACTACAGCAATTACCGATGAGTGATGCACGGCTGTTGGATGCTATGCGACATAGCTTATTGTTAGGTGGAAAACGCATCCGACCATTACTGGTCTATCTGACTGGGGAACTAAAAGCAGTTTCTGCAGACCAAATGGCTCCGGTAGCAGCGGCTATAGAATCCATCCATGCTTACTCGTTAGTCCATGATGATCTTCCGGCAATGGATGATGATCAATTGCGTCGGGGGCAACCTACCTGTCATATAGCATTTGATGAAGCAACGGCGATTCTGGCAGGCGATGCGCTGCAAACTTTAGCTTTTGAATTACTGAGTCAAGCCCATGCTTTTTCCGCCGAGAAACGATTAGCCATGATCCAAGAGCTGAGTCAGGCCGCCGGATTTCAAGGCATGTGTGGCGGACAAGCCGTTGATATTGCAGCGACCGGAAAACAACAATCGCTCGATGAACTGGAACGAATGCATCAACTCAAAACCGGGGCTTTAATCCGGGCTGCTGTTCGTTTAGGAGCCATTGCTTCAGGCATAGAAATTCCAGAGCACCGTCGTTATTTGGATCAATATGCTCAAGCGATTGGTCTGGCATTCCAAGTTCGAGATGATATTCTGGATGTGACGAGCGATACGCAAACCCTTGGCAAACCTCAGGGTAGTGATATTTCACATCATAAAAGTACCTATCCATCCCTATTAGGTCTGGCAAAAGCCCAGCAAAAATGTGAACTTCTGCGTCATGAAGCCCTACAAGCTTTGGAAGGCTTACCCTACAATACAGATAAACTCGCATTACTTGCAGATTACATTGTCCAAAGAGACAAATAGCGTTGTAACAACAGATCAACTTATGAGCCTAAATATTCAGAATTACCCTAATCTGGCACTTGTTAACTATCCGGAAGATCTTCGGCAACTCTCCTTAAGCCGGTTGCCGGAACTCTGTTCAGAACTGCGAGATTATTTGCTGACCACCGTCAGTCAAAGTAGTGGGCATCTAGCCTCTGGGCTGGGAGTAGTCGAACTGACCGTCGCGCTACACTACGTATACCAAACCCCCTTTGATCAACTTATCTGGGATGTCGGTCATCAAGCTTATCCTCATAAAATCTTAACGGGTCGTCGGGAACAAATGGCAACCATCCGCAAGAAAGGCGGATTGCACCCTTTCCCGTGGCGAGAAGAGAGTGAATATGACACCTTGAGTGTCGGCCATTCCAGCACTTCGATTGGAGCCGCACTGGGAATGGCTGTCGCAGCCAATCGCGAAAAACAAGGGCGTAAAGTCGTCGCTGTTATCGGCGATGGTGCCATGACCGCCGGGATGGCTTTTGAAGCGCTCAATCATGCAGGAAGTACGCGTGATGACCTATTAGTGGTGTTGAATGACAATGAGATGTCGATATCCGAAAATGTCGGGGCACTCAATAATTCATTGGCTCGGATCATGTCCGGAAGTGTTTATTCAACCCTTCGCGAAGGCAGTAAAAAATTACTCAAAGGGCTACCGCCCATAAAAGAGCTGGCCAAGCGAACAGAAGAGCACATCAAAGGGATGGTCGCGCCAGGAACCCTATTTGAAGAATTTGGATTTAATTATATTGGGCCAATGGATGGGCATGATGTCAAAGGATTAGTTCAGATCCTCAAGAATATGCGCGACCTCAAAGGGCCACAGCTGCTGCACATCATCACCAAAAAAGGCAAAGGCTATCTTCCTGCCGAACGAGATCCCATTAGTTATCATGCGGTTTCACCTTTTGATCCCCAAAGTACCCAATTACCGAAGAAAACCTCGACCACGACATTTTCTGGTGTGTTCGGCAACTGGATCTGCGACATGGCCGAACAGGATCCCAAATTAATGGGCATTACCCCTGCCATGCGCGAAGGTTCCGGGATGGTTGAGTTTTCTAAACGGTTTCCGAAGCAATATTTTGATGTTGCAATTGCCGAACAACATGCCTTGACCTTCGCGGCCGGATTAGCGATTGGCGGACAACATCCGGTGGTTGCCATTTACAGCACATTTCTACAGCGTGCCTATGATCAACTAATCCATGATATTGCCATTCAGAATCTTTCGGTATTACTTGCCATTGATCGAGCGGGTATCGTCGGTGCAGACGGTCCAACCCACCAAGGTGCTTTTGACCTAAGTTTTCTGCGCTGTGTGCCTAATTTGGTGATCATGACCCCTTCCGATGAAAATGAATGTCGCCAGATGCTCTATACCGGTTACATTCATCAGGGACCCGCGGCCGTTCGCTATCCGAGAGGAGGTGCTATCAATGCACCAATAGAACAACCCATGCGAGCGCTTGCTCTCGGCAAGGGCAAAATTCGCCGACACGGTCAGAAAATTGCTATTCTTTGTTTTGGACCACTCCTGCATGAAGCGCTTGAGGCAGCCAAAACTTTAAATGTCACCGTGGTCGACATGCGTTTTGTAAAACCGTTAGATGGCTCCTGTATCGATCAATTAGTCACAGAACATGAACAACTGGTCACATTAGAAGATAATGCCATCATGGGCGGCGCTGGTTCCGCTGTTGCGGAATACCTACAAAGCGCAGGTCACCACATTCCACTGCTGCAAATAGGACTTCCAGATCGATTCATCAGCCAAGGCTCTCAAACTGAAGTGTATGCCGAATTAGGCTTAGACAGTCAGGGAATTATCCGTAAGCTTCAACCGCTACTTACCGATTAAATGAAACCACCTGAACGCCATATAAGCGATTATTTAAGACCTTTATTGTCGTTCAGGTGATGGGCTGCTAAGGCGTTTGAAGCAATGGAATTTCATCAAAATAGGGAAATCCCATTGAATTATCAATCGCCTTTGCACTCAGTTTTGCATTTACCCCCCACAGAGCATGTTGCCAGAAAAGCGGTTTAAAATGCTGTCCCTCAGCCAACTGATAGACAAATTGCCCTAGTTGCTTCGAGGTTTTCAGTGAAGGCGATGATTGTTCAATCGTCCGCCAATGACGCCGTAATGATTCCCGTGCTGCGGAACAATGCAAAGGAGCCGTATCCTGATGCTGCAAACCATATAGGAAGTATTTAATCCGCATCATGGTATCATTGGGTCGCCCTTGTAAAGTCATCAGGAATAAATCCCCCTGACAATGCGCCAAAGCATCTTCGAATTCATCACGATCTAAAACCGTCGTGGTAATTTCGATATTAAGCCGCATTAACATTAATTTAAGCAACAATGCACATCGAACCATATCCATGTGGGCATTTTTCATTACCACCAGCTTCAAACGCTGCTCATTGTCACTCAGTCCGGCTTGCTCAATCAGCTGATAGGCTAAATCAGGATTGTAGTTGGCCGTAATTGCATTGTTATGGCCCGCCGCATCTGCAGGAGACAATTGAGTCGCTAACTCACCCAGTTGCTGCACCACATGTAAACTGAGCATCCGGCTATCAATCGCCAAAGATAATGCTTTCCGGACTTTAAAATTGTTTAGCGGCGACCGATTTTCATTATAAATGAGCCCAACCCAGTTCATATATCGGGCTGGTTTAGGTTCTAAAAACGGAATTTTGATTAAAGAATCCCAACGGGCTGCGGCCAGCCTATCCACAATATCAACATCTCCATTCACCAGCGCAGTAAAACGAGTCTTTTCAAGACGCATCGGGATCACATCAATCTGAGAAATCATTCCTTCTCGAGCCCAAGTTGTCTGCGCATGTTTATGAACCAGAACCGAGCGGATCCCATCGAGATGTTCAACCACCTGATAAGGTCCACTGCCAGAAGCCAACAAATGTTTTGGATGTAGTTTGGCCTGCTGCCAACGCTGATCATAAACAAACCAATAGGTTAAACGGTATAAAAAATCCGGCGAGGGTGTATTCAGACTCACCACCAGTTGACTAGAAGAGTTCGCCTTCACCGAATGAATGACTGAAAATAATTGACGATAAAACGGGTGTTTTCGTAGCTGTTGCAAACTCCAGATGACATCATGAGCTTGCAGCGGATTTCCTGAAGAAAAAAACACATCGGTACGCAGTTGCAGTTGCCAGGATGTCGGCGATAATTGCTTCCAGTGTGTCAGCAGGCGAGGTTCCAGATCGCCTTTGGCGCCAAAGCGAACGAGTGGATCATAAATCAGGTTACCGACCATTAAACTCGCCATCGAATCATCGGTAATCGGCTGTGTAAAATGCAGGACCTGCGAACTTCCCCAGCGTATCGTCTGAGCCTGGACCCCAAAGCAGATCCCCACAATACCGACCAGAATTTGTAGCCACCGAATCATATAGGGCACCTAATCTATTGAAGGGTCTCAGTATAACAAGCGACCAGACGAAGTAAAAACACCCTTCGTCTGGTTCCTGCTATCGTTAAGAATTGTTGATCGGGAATAGGTTAAACTTTAGTCAACGCCAATGTATCTCGAACAGGCTTAACTATCCCATGAAAACTCCAATTCTAAATTCGATCCTCATCAACGGCATGACAGGCAATCCGAACGCCATCATAGTCTTTCAATTGCGGGGTCGTCTTGTGGCAAATATCACTCGCAAAACGACAACGAGCATGAAATGCACACCCTGAAGGTGGATTCAATGGAGAAGGAAGCTCGCCTTCCAACTTAATTTTTTCCACCCGGTTATCCGGATCCAGTCGTGGGGTACTGGATAAAAGTGCTTGTGTATAAGGATGACGAGGATGGCTAAAAATGGCTTCTTTACGACCATGTTCAACCACCTTACCCAAATACATGACCATCACCTGATTGGCGATATGTTCCACAACCGACAGATCATGTGAGATAAAGATATAGCTTAGTCCCATCTCTTCCTGTAGATCCATCATCAGATTTAAAACCTGAGCCTGAACGGAAACATCCAAAGCCGAAACCGGCTCATCCGCAATCACAATATCCGGCTCCAGCATCAATCCTCGGGCAATAGCAATTCGCTGGCGCTGCCCTCCAGAAAACATATGCGGATATCGATTATAAAATTCCGGCCGTAACCCAACTTTTTCCATCATTGCCCGCGCTTTTTCACGGCGCTGAGCTTTGGTTAAATTCGTATTGATAATCAACGGTTCTTCAAGTAACTGCCCGACTTTTTTACGCGGATTCAAAGAACCGTAAGGGTTCTGAAACACAATTTGGATCCGCTTACGCAATTCATGCGCCCCGTGATGACCCAACGATAAAATATCTTGTCCATCAAAGCGCAGTTCACCAGATGTAGGAGACTCAATCAAAGTCAGGCTCCGAGCTAATGTCGATTTACCACAACCAGATTCACCGACAACGGCCAGCGTTTGTCCCCGCTCAAGTTGAAACGAAACTCCGTCCAAAGCTTTAACCGTTTGCTCCGGCTTAAACATTCCCCCTTTAACCGGGTAATGTTTTTTTAACTCATGGGCTTCAAATAAAACGGATGATTCACTCATAGCGATGGATTCCCTTGTTTATCTAATGGACGGAAACATTTGACCTGACGACCTTCTTCACCTCTTAATTGAGGTTGTTGTTCCCGACAGATCTCTGTTGCATAAGGGCAACGCGGATTCAGCAAACAACCCTTGGGTCGATCAAATGCCCCTGGAACCACTCCCGGTAATGCTTTTAAGCGCCGGGCTCCCTGAGAAGATTCAGGAAGAGAAGCCAACAAGGCTTGTGTATAAGGATGATGTGGCGTTCTGAATATTTCTGAAGCAGGCCCAGTTTCAACAATCTGTCCGGCATACATCACAATAACGCGATCAGCCGCTTCAGAAACAAGTGCTAAATCATGGGTAATGAGGACCAACCCCATATTTTTTTGCTTCTGTAAATCCAGTAATAAATCCACAATCTGCGCCTGAATCGTGACATCCAGTGCCGTGGTCGGTTCATCAGCAATCAACAGTTTCGGATCACAAGCAATCGCCATTGCAATCATCACCCGTTGACTCATGCCTCCCGAGAGCTGATGCGGATAAGCTTTTAACCGCGATTCTGGAGCTGGGATCCCCACTTGACGTAATAACTCAGTTGCACGCTGACGTAACGCTTTTTTACTCGACTTTCCAAAATGGATTTTAAACGCTTCCATGATCTGGAAACCCACGGTGTAGCATGGATTTAAGCTAGTCATTGGGTCCTGAAAGATCATCGATATATCCGACCCGGTAATTTTGCGCCGCTTATCGGCTGACATTTTCAGTACTTGCTGACCATCCAGTTCCAACTCATCCGCACTAACTCGTCCGGGATAATCAATCAATCCCATAATCGACAGCGAACTGACACTTTTACCGGAACCCGATTCACCAACGATGCCAACCACTTCACCTTTATTCACACTATAGGTCACGCCATCGACCGCACGAAACGGACGGTCTTCATCGCCGAATTCGACGCAAAGATTTTTTACTTCTAATAAAGCCATAAGGTCCTTCCGTTAGCGTTTCATTTTAGGATCAAGCGCATCACGTAAACCGTCACCCATCAGGTTAAACGCGAGTACTGTCAACAAAATAGTTAATCCCGGGAAGGTCACCACCCACCAGGCTCGAGTCACATATTGACGTGCATTAGCCAGCATACTCCCCCATTCGGGAGTAGGAGGCTGAGCGCCCATGCCCAGAAAACCTAACGCAGCCATATCCAACAAAGCCGAAGAAAAGCCAAGCGTCGCCTGAATAATCAACGGGGCTAAACAGTTTGGAAGAATAGTCAAAAACATCAGCCGCAGAGCGCCAGCCCCAACAACCCGAGAAGCAGTAACATAATCTCGACTGCTTTCTGCAATGACCGAAGCTCGGGTTAAACGAATAAAATGCGGGATCGACACAATGGCAATCGCAACGGATGCATTAAACAAACTGGGGCCTAAAATAGCCACAATAGCAATCGCAAACAGCAAACTAGGAACCGCCAGCATAATGTCAGCGATACGCATAATCACCGTTTCAATAAAGCCGCGACTGTAGCCGGCAATCAAGCCTAATAAAACACCGATCCCCAGTGATAATGTCACCACCATTGTTCCGATGATTAAAGATAATCGGGCGCCATAAATCAGCCGGGATAAAATATCACGGCCCACGTCATCGGTTCCCAGAATAAATTGCCAGCTTCCCCCCTGCTGCCAAACCGGTGGTTTCAAAAATGAGTTTTGAAACTGTTCGATAGGCGAGTGAGGCGCGATCACTTCGGCAAACAACGCAAAAAAGATAATAATGAAAATATATAAAAGTCCGGCGACTGCACCTTTGTTCTGTTTAAAGTAATGCCAAAACTCCTGAAACGGAGTCATAGGCTTTGGTGCAGACGACGATGTAGATGTTGATTCTGACATGAATTGAATTCCGTTCTTACTTGGTATGGCGAATACGCGGATTCACGATGCCGTAGACAATATCTACCAACAGGTTTACCACGATAATAATAGTTGCAATCAGCAGGATACTCCCCTGAACAACCGGATAATCACGCCGGGAAATGGCATCAATTAACCATTTTCCAATACCAGGCCACGAAAAAATGGTTTCAGTTAAAATAGCGCCCGAAAGCATAATCCCAACCTGTAGACCAATCACCGTCACCACCGGGATCAGGGCATTACGCAGTGCATGCACAATCACAACTCGCCACGGAGTCATCCCTTTAGCCCGAGCCGTGCGAATATAATCTTCGCCCAGCACTTCCAACATGGATGAGCGCGTCATTCGAGCAATCACCGCCATCGGGATCGTTCCTAACACAATGGCCGGCAAAACCAAATGGTTTAATGCATCGGCAAAAGCTCCTGGTTCTCCAGAGAGCAACGCATCAATGGTCATAAACCCAGTGGGCTGGTCGATCCAAAACTGAGCTTCATCGAGACGACCTGCAACCGGAGTCCATCCCATCTGCACAGAACAAAACAGGATAAGCAACAATGCCCACCAGAAAATGGGCATCGAATATCCGGCCTGAGCAATG
The DNA here is from genome assembly GCF_046054165.1 of Celerinatantimonas marina. Classification (NCBI taxonomy): domain Bacteria; kingdom Pseudomonadati; phylum Pseudomonadota; class Gammaproteobacteria; family Celerinatantimonadaceae; genus Celerinatantimonas; species Celerinatantimonas marina. The sequence goes on from NZ_JBFNXK010000011.1 coordinate 90,852, forward strand.
GCGATCACCCCGTGATCAAAAATAGTACCGCGTTTTACAGCGGCGATAATGCCCAGCGGTAATCCGATAACCACGGCAAAAACAACCGCGAAAATAGACAGTTCCATCGTGGCAGGAAACCTCGATAGGAATTCACTTAAAACGGGCTGGTGATTGACCAATGACAGTCCTAAATCACCATGGAAAATACCTACGATATAGTGAATATATTGTAGATAGAAAGGTTGATCCAACCCTAACTGATGCATCATCGCTGCATGACGTTCCGGTGAAATGCCCCGTTCTCCGGCCATAATCTCAATTGGATCACCGGGAATTGCATGGATCAATGCAAACGTTAACAATGTAATGCCGATGAAAGTTGGAATAACCGTCATCAGCCGTTTTAATATAAACTGAAACATAAAATAGACTTAGGCTATGAGCCTTTGACAAGAGGGGCCAGCTCGGCCCCTGATTGTTATATGGTTATTTGCTCAAAGACACACCATAAAAGATGTGTTTACCAAATGGATCGACTTTATAGCCTTCCACATTTGAGCGAACTGGTTCATATACCACGGAATGAGCGATAGTGACCCAAGGGGCCTGCTCTTTAAAGATCTGCTGAGCCTGTTCGTACAGTTTAGTACGTTCAGCTTTATCAGAAACAGAAGCTGCTTTCTGAATCGCTTGATCAAATGGTTTATAGCACCATTCAGCATAGTTAGAGTTTCCAACACCATCGCACCCTAACAACACATTCAGGAAATTATCCGGATCCCCGTTATCACCGGTCCATCCCATTAACAACGCATCATCTTCACCCTGACGCGCCCGTTTAAGATACTCACCCCATTCATAACTCACAATTTTGGCATCTACACCAACAGCTTTCCAATCAGCTTGGATCATTTCAGCCATACGGCGAGCATTCGGGTTATAAGGTCGCTGAACTGGCATTGCCCATAGCGTCACCGATGCATGAGAGATCCCAGCTTCTTTCAACAAAGCTTTCGCTTTGGCCGGATCGTAACTGTAGTCTTTTACATCTTTATTATAAGACCACATAGTCGGTGGGATCGGGTTGATTGCCACTTCGCCCGCGCCCTGATAAATCGCTTCAATGATTGCTTTTTTATTGATTGCGTAATTCAGTGCCTGACGTACCCGGACATCATCAAACGGTTTGTGAGTAACGTTAAAAGAGAGATATCCAATATTTAGACCCGGTTGATGCAACAGTTTGATATTTGGATCTTTAGCCATATCCTGCAAATCAGCTGGGTTCGGGAATGGCATCACCTGACATTCATTTGCTTTTAATTTTGCATAACGAACCGATGCATCCGGCGTAATCGAAAATACCAACCGATCAATCTCAGGGGCACCATTCCAATAATTTTTATTGGCCTGATATCGGATCACCGAATCTTTACGGTACATGACTTTCTGGAAAGGACCCGTCCCAACTGGATTCTGATCTAACTCTTCCGGATGACCGGCTTTCATATATTGATCAGCCTGTTCTTTCGAGAAAATCGACGCGAAATCCATAGCCAAATCTGCTAAGAATGGAGCGTTTGGTTTACTCAGTACGATCTGGACAGTGTAATCATCCACTTTTTTCATACTCTTAATCAGAGTATTCATGCCCATGCCGTCAAAATATTCATAGTTGCCACCGGAAACAGTGTGATACGGATTTTTTTTATCCCACATCCGGTTGAAACTAAATAAAACATCATCGGCATTAAAATCCCGACTGGGTTTAAAATCTTTACTCGATTGGGCGTCAAACTGTACATGTTTACGCAAATGGAAGGTATAAGTCAGTCCGTCATCGGAAATATCCCAACTGGTAGCCAGCGCTGGTTCAATTTCGGTCGTACCCCGTTTAAATTCAACCAACCGATCAAAAATAGTCTGCGAACTGGCATCAAATGTTGTTCCACTTGTGAATAACTGAGGATTAAATCCTTCAGGACTGGCTTCAGCACAATACACTAGCGTTGAAGGCTTAGCCTGTACACTCATAGCAACAGCACTGGCGATCAGCGCCAATGATAACTTTCCTAGTTTTATTTTCATAAATGCTCCATTGAACATCCTTGTAAAATTTAGCAACCTCCTTGGTTGCTGGGGAAGCGAATGCCGTGTATGACATAAACCAACCGAAGTAACCTCCTGGGAACTCCGGCTGATGGTTTGTTTCTTAGTTATAAATTCGCTAATAATATCGGCAATAAATTATTATTTTTAAAACTCTATGTAAAGTAGCATTTTTAGGATGATATAAAGGAAAATAACGGTTTATCCGAATATTTGAATAAATAATCACATATATGAGATATTTACTGACAATTTAATGGTATTATGCACATTTGGCGATAATACCGCATAGTTATTGAGTAAAAATGGATATTGCTCATTTTTTGAAAGTTGGGGGAGATTCATCGATCAATTATATTTAGATGCAATGCCGTACAACGGCTGATATTTAGCCGCAAAAATAGAGCTAAAAATCATGAAAAAAAATAGCTAAATCAAATTATTAAAATCTTTGATATCGCTTCAAAAAATACAGGAGAAATCCCCCGTAATAACCTCTTATGGGAATACCCGCCATTTTGGGATGAAGCATAGTAAATTCGCCGCAGCCCAGCCTTCATAAGCCCCGCAGGCGACGCTTGCAACGCAAGTGACTATGAAATAAAACATCATTTATAAAGAATAATTATACAAAAATAGCATTTTAACCTAAACCAGACTCAGCTCACTTAAGTACAGTGGCATAAAGGAAAGATAAAGCCAGAGATGATACTGGCCTTTATGAAAGAAATAAGGATGAGAATGGGGAGCGCTCCCCTATGCAACAAATCTTAGATAAACGACTTAAAAGATCCAATAAAACAAACACAATTGGAAAAACCAAGCGATGATCCCCGCACAAACATCATCGATCATGATCCCAAATCCGCCTTTTACACTTCGATCAAACCAGCGGATTGGCCATGGTTTCCAAATATCAAAGATCCGAAAAAAGATAAAACCGCTCAATAACGACCACGGTGATAACGGGATCGCAATCAGCGTAATTCCCAATCCAATGAATTCATCCCAAACAATCCCACCATGATCATGCACCCCCATAACTCGACTGGCAGCATTACAACACCACACTCCCCAAATAAATCCCACCACAAGCAACAAGGTAAAGATCCAAGGAGAAGTCAGATACGACAGAATGGCCATTAACGGCACCGCCGCCAATGTTCCCCAGGTCCCCGGGGCCTTAGCGGCTAATCCACTGCCAAAACCAATCGCACAGAGGTGTAAAGGATTACTTAAGGATAATTTTTTTAAATACTTATCCATATTGATTCCTAGCTAAAATGATCCCAGCTCTGATTTCGGTTTAAATGATAAGGTTCACCATCCCGGAATAAATGTACCTGCCCATTTCCGGGAATGAGCTGCCCTACACAGCAAAAATGAATTCCACTGTAAGACAAAGCCACATCCAATGCACCTTTGGTTGCTTCTGGAACGGTAAAGCAAAGCTCGTAGTCCTCACCACCGCATAAGGCCAGTTCAGTAGCTAATGTGGGATCACAGTGTTCTTTAACCTGAGGATCGAGTGGTAATAACTCGGTATTTAAACGCGCAGCACAACCACTTCGTTCACAAATATGTTGCAAATCAGCCCAAAGTCCATCGGAAATATCAATGCAACTATTGGCAATCCCCCGTAATCCATAACCACTTAGAACTCGTGGATGCGGGAAATAATGCCGGTTTAACGCCTGTTCCAGCGTTAAACCAGACAGTTTTTGGATCCCCTGCAAATGACGCAGCGCCAGCGCTGATCCACCCAGTGATCCGGTCACATAAACCCAATCACCGATCTGGCCCTGATCACGACGAATCGCCTGACCATCCGGAACTACACCGTGTGCTGTCACCGTAATACTTAACGGCCCTCGCGTCGTATCACCGCCTACTAGCGTCACATTATAATATTCAGCCAGCTCAAAAAAGCCCTGACAGAAGTGTTCTAACCACTCTAATCGGGCTGACGGCAACGTGATGGCCAATGTGACCCAACGCGGTTCGGCGCCCATCGCCGCTAAATCACTCAGATTCACAGCGAGTGCTTTATGGCCCAGGGCTTTCGGAGGAATATCCGCAAAAAAATGAATCCCCTCAACAAGGGTATCCGTCGTCACAACGAGCTGGTGGTGTTCCGGGGGATTAATTAACGCGGCATCGTCGCCAATGCCGAGAACTACATCAGACCGCTTAGCTGAGCTGCAGAAAAATCGCTCAATAAGCTCAAATTCACCCATGAGAATTTACTGCTTTAATTGTTGAAGATGAAAGTATTTATCCAATACCCCATTCACGAATTTATGGCTGTCATCTGCTGCAAAAATTTTAGCTAATTCAATTGATTCATTAATTGCAACTTTAGGCGGTAAATCCTGACACTGAGTTAACTCATACATGCCGATCAGTAAGATAGCGTGATCCACACGATCCAGTTCGTCCAATCGACGTGCCAGACATGGTGACATCATCTGATCCAATTTCTCATGATGGACCACAATCCCTTCGATCAACATTTTAAAATAGCTTACGTCAGCTTTAGACATATCTTGTTCTGTCAAAAACTGATGCTCGATATCGTCAATATTGTCTCCGGTCATCTGCCATTGGTATATTGCCTGAGTGGCAAACTGACGCGCCTTACGGCGAGCTGCTGGTTTCAACGTCGTAACTCCTTAACCGATCGCTTTAAGTACATTGATCATTTCCAAAGCACTCAATGCTGCTTCGGTCCCTTTGTTGCCCGCTTTAGTGCCGGCACGTTCAACCGCCTGTTCAATTGATTCAGTGGTCAATACGCCAAAGGCGATTGGAATATCATATTCCAGCATGATATGCCCTAACCCTTTATGGCATTCATTCGAAACCAACTCAAAATGATAAGTCCCCCCGCGGATCACGGTGCCCAACGTAATGATGGCATCATACTTACCACTTTTAGCTAGTCGTTTAGCTGCAATGGGAATTTCAACCGCACCCGGAACACGGACCACGGTAATATTGTCATCAGCTACTTGCCCCTGACGAGTCAGAGTATCGACAGCCCCTGAAAGCAAACTTTCATTAATAAAGCTGTTAAAACGGGCGATCACAATGGCTACTTTAGCCTGAGGTGCAGGTACAACCCCTTCGATCACTTTCATAAGTCACCCTAAATTAGTTTAATGGATCCAGACAAACGCGGCATTTTACCATACTCCCGAACGGATGTAAGGTTACTCCTCGCATGTCACAATATCGACGACTTCTAAACCAAATCCGCTTAACGCATGATAGCGTTTTGGCGCACTCATCAGTCGCATTTTCTGTACACCTTGATCAGATAAAATCTGAGAACCAATCCCGACATTCCGGGAAACACCGGTCGATGGCTTCAATTGTGAAGGATGACCCGCATCTTCCTGCTGATAACGAGACAAGCGATTCATCAAACTTGTCTGTAGATCATCTTCATTAATAAGGACCAGAATTCCATCTTCAGCGGCTAATTTCTGCATAGCTTGATCTAAAGGCCAGCTCATGGCACCTTCGCGTTGACTCGCCAATAAATCATGCAAGGGATCATGCAAATGCACTCGCACCAACGTCGGTTGATCAGCCTGAATATCACCATGTCGCAGGGCAAAATGCAGTTGCCCAGCCAGTTTGTCTCGGTACGTAGTCAAGACAAAGTCACCATAAGCCGTTGGAAGTTGGCATTCACTCACTCGTTCAATCGTAGTTTCCTGAGTATTCCGATATTCAATCAGATCGGCAATGGTGCCTAATTTAATCTGATGCGCAGCACAGAATGCCTCTAAGTCATCCCGTCGCGCCATACTGCCATCTTCGTTAAGAATTTCCACAATCGCGGCCGCAGGTTCACATCCAGCTAACCTTGCCAAATCAACCCCGGCTTCCGTATGTCCTGCCCGATTTAATACCCCACCTTCACGCGCCATCAATGGGAACACATGCCCGGGCATTACAATATCCGAAGGCTTGGCATCACTAGCAACGGCCGCACGGATGGTCGTGGCCCGATCGGCAGCCGAAATACCGGTGGTTACATTTTTGGCGGCCTCAATAGAAACCGTAAATGCCGTCGCATATTTTTCATGATTCTGCTCAACCATCATCGGCAATTTTAATTGTTCACAGCGTTGCTGGGTTAACGTCAGGCAGATTAGCCCACGACCATAACGGGCCATAAAATTAATTGCTTCGGGGGTGACTTTGTCAGCAGCAATGATGAGGTCCCCTTCATTTTCCCGATCCTCATCATCCATCAGGACCACCATTTTACCCGCTGCGATATCTTTAAGAATGTCTTCGATTGAACTGAGCGCCATACTATCCTCTATGTCCCGATAAAAATCCGTTTTCAGCTAGGGTCTGCATAGTTAATCCTGTTGAGTGCGACGCTGTGGATTCTGCCGTGCCTGTCAGCAACCGTTCCAGATAACGCGCCACAACATCGACTTCTAAATTCACTAAACTGCCTCCACGCCATTGACTAATCGTCGTTTGTTCACTGGTATGAGGAATAATAGTCAGCCGAAGTAAATGATCACTTACTTCGTTTACGGTTAGGCTGATCCCATCAACGGTAATCGAACCTTTTTCAGCAATATAACGCCCAAGCTCCACCGGAAATTTTAGCCAGAGATCAATGGACCGACCATGATTATCAATTCGCTGTACGGTCGCCACACCATCCACATGCCCGCTCACCATATGACCACCAAAGCGACCATTGGCCGCCATGGCTTTTTCCAGATTCACCGCTGAGCCCAATTTCAACTGGCACAAACTACTCCGGGCTAATGTTTCATGAGAGACATCAGCCTTAAAATAATCCTGACCAAATGCAACCACGGTCAAACACACACCATTCACTGCAATACTATCACCCAGATGAACATCATCCATCGACAGATTAGCAGTCGCAATAGTCAATTGAGCATCAGCACCTTGACGGGTAATCGCCCGTATCGATCCTAATGCTTCAATAATTCCCGTAAACATATTATGACGCCTTTTGTAACCGAGAGCGGTAACGATATTTGAACTCATCACCGATCTGAACCTGTTCGAGTAGTGTCCACGACAGCGCTTGCGAGAGCTCATCTAAACACCCAATCTCCGCCATACCTCGGGCACTATTCCCTAACAATTGACTACTATGATACCAAACTAATTCGTCAACCAATTGCTCTTTTAACAAGGCCCCGGAAAAATTCATTCCGGCTTCAACCCAGAGATCATTAATTTCAAGCTGCGCCAATTGTGTTAATACGGCCTGCAACCAATGTTCACTTTTCGGAACCACCAACGATTCACCTAATTCATGGTTCGGCTGGCGGGTCGTCACTCGAATAATCCGCCCGGGCAACTCAAACAAACGCTCATGCCCCGTCAATCGCTGGCGCCGATCAATGATCACCCGGATCGGCTGTCGAACGTCGGCGACAATGGTATGCCCCAGCGATCTCATCTCTTGAGGACGCACATTCAAAGAAGCCTGATCGTCGATCACCGTTTGGGCCGTTGATAAAATAGCATGGCTCTGAGCCCGTTCACGCTGTACATCTTGTCGACATAATGGCCCGGTAATCCACTGGCTTTTACCGTTGGAAAGTGCCGTACGCCCATCTAAAGACGTCGCTATTTTCAAGCGAATATAAGGACGATTTTGCCGCATCCGCATCAAGAAGCCACGATTAAGCTGTTCCGCCTGCTCGGCCATCAAACCACTAGCGACCTGGATCCCAGCGGCTTCCAGCATCGATTTTCCTCCCCCACAAACCCGAGGATTAGGATCACGCATCGCCATCACCACCGATCCAACTTTTTCATCGATTAGCAATTGTGCGCATGGGGGCGTCCGACCAAAATGACAACAAGGTTCCAGCGTGACATAGCAACGCGCCCCCACTAGTGAATGCCCTTTGGATTTTGCATCACGAACGGCATTGACTTCCGCATGGCCTTCACCAGCGCGAACATGAAAACCTTCACCGATGATGTGGCCTTGCTGCACAATCACACATCCGACGTTCGGATTAGGAGGTGTGGTAAAACGGCCTCGAGCCGCAAGCTGTAACGCACGGGCCATAAATTGATAGTCCTGCGCTGAAAATTCACTCATATTCAGCCCTTATCATTTTTCTAAACGTGCGATCTCTTCACCGAATTCACGAATATCTTCAAAAGCGCGATAAACCGATGCAAAACGAATATAGGCCACTTTATCCAGTTTTTTCAACGCATCCATCACCAGCTGACCAATCAGCTTCGCGGCCACTTCACGCTCACCGGTTGCACGCAATTGTGATTTTATAGAATTGATACTCTCTTCAATCGCATCGGTGCCAACAGGCCGTTTTTCTAAGGCACGAGCCATTCCGGCCCGCATCTTATCTTCATTAAAAGGTTCCCGGGAGCCATTACTTTTAACGACTCGGGGCATGACTAATTCAGCCACTTCAAACGTGGTAAAACGTTCATGGCATTGTGAACACTCTCGCCGGCGACGAACCTGGTGTCCTTCGCTTACCAGACGAGAATCGATCACTTTTGTATCGTTTGCATTACAAAAAGGACAGTGCACGGGAATTATCCATTCGAATTAATTATTAAGGCCTGTTGATCTTGACTCATTCGTTTAACAAACATCGCTTATACTTTTATTCAAAAATGATTGAGCTATATCGTTATCGATATCAATCACTAAGAACACACGCAAAAATACAAACAAATACTATCATTCGAATAACAATCGGTACCGATCAATAGTTTATAGTGTACCGATAAACCCTGAACAGGTACAGTTTAACCCACAAACAGGTAAGAAATGACGGTAATAAATAGCAGATAATCCAATCTTACCTGTTAAATACACACATCGTTAACACTCTTTATGTTTAATTATTTTTAACAATGTTTTCATCATAAGCAGCTTGTTACTTGACGCATTCAGTGACAAATTAGCCCCATCCAGAATGATTCGTGAATCAACGGATTATTTTTACAAATTTACTTCATTGCATGGCAATGGCAATTAAATGGAAGAGGCAAGCTATGTCATTGGTTAACAACGTTTTATCATCAAAATCACATTTTGCACCGCTATTTTTACGGGTACCGGTTGGGATCATTTTAATGGCACACGGCAGCCAAAAATTATTCGGCTGGTTTGGTGGGTATGGCTTGGAAGGGACCGGGAAATTTATGGCCTCACTTGGCCTGCATCCAGGGATCTTGATGGCTGGAATGGCCGGTAGTGCAGAGTTCTTTGGTGGTTTGTGTCTGATCTTGGGCTTATTAACTCGCCCAGCAGCTGCGGTGATCGGTTTTACCATGTTAGTCGCTATCTTCTCCGTGCACATCGGCAATGGGTTATTCCTAGCGAATAACGGTTTCGAGTATGCTCTGGCGCTAGCTGCTGTCTGTGCGTCATTGTTAGTAAGTGGTTCTGGCCGTCTGTCCATCGATAAAATCCTTAGTGCAAAAATATCGTAGTATGGCCATTTGCTCACCGCTTCACTTGGCGGTGAGCTTTTTATTCAGTAAGTAGTCCTTCTCATTTCGCAGTATCGACCCCATTGCTATTCTTCTCGTTCCATCTTCTTTAGACATTTTAAATTAATGAAAGCGCTGTCGAAATGCCCTTGGCGTCAGTCCAATAATATGGATAAAAACCTTACGGCAGGCGCTAATATCCTCATAACCGACTTGGTTGGCAATCCACTCAAACGAATGCTGAGTGCTTTCTAAATAATCACAAGCATTCTGGATCCGCAGTCGCTGTATATATTGTTTCGGATTATAACCGGTGGCTTTTAAAAATCGCCGTTGCAGCGTTCGTTCGGTAAGATGCGCCTGCTGAGCTAAACAGTGTACCGACAACGGTTTTGCATAATGCTGATGCATTTGTTGCTGAACTGAAATAATCGCCTGATCGCCATGGGAGAATGACGGATTAAATTGCTGATAATAGCTCTGCTCTCTCTGGGCGGTATCCATGACCAATGTTTTCCCAAGTTGGCGCACAACCTTTGAAGACGTGTATTGAGCAATGAGCTTAAACCCAAGATCGAGCCACGCCATCATCCCACCCGCGGTGATGATATCTCCCTGATCAATGACTATTTTATTGCTATTAAGTGGAATAGTCACAAACATCCGATTAAACGTTTCGGCTAACGCCCAGTGAGTTGTCACCTCTCGGGCATTCAATAAACCTGTTTTGGCCAGAATAAAAACTCCGGCACAGGCTGCCGCAAGCACCGCGCCATTCGCATATTGCCGTTGAAGCCAGTCAATCAATTCTGAGTGAGGATTTAGATAATAATCACCCGCTGAGCTGGGCGGCAGAACAATCACGGTGAAAGTCTGTAAGCTCAGGTCGACCTTCTGAACAATCGTTGGCTCGAATATCACCTTAATGCCCTGCTCTTGGCAAATTCTATTGGCCAGCAGCAACATCTCTTCAAGGCCATAAACAGCCGATTTTAATGCCGCAGGATACTCACAAATGCCGACGGATACTTTGACCACATCGTTCACATTGCGCCTCTATATGTCGGTTTTAACCTCTTTTATGTCATTTTAACCTCTTAAGTGCGCGCCGCCAATCATCCATAATTTATCTAAATCAACAGCTCAGACCACGCAGGTTTAAACATGAATCAAAAAGCATTATTAGTGATTGATATCCAAAATGATTATTTTCCGGGCGGGAAATTTCCGTTATGGAATACCGACAAAACACTGCAACAGATTAAACAATTAATCATAAAAGCAAATGACCGAAATATTCCGGTATTTCTTATCCAGCATATTTCTGCGGCGCCTAAAGGAAAGGCCCCTTTTTTTGAACAAACGAGTGAAGGAGCCCGTATTCATCCTGAAATAATGGCGATAGCTCCTCATGCGGAATTTATCCAGAAGCAATATGCTGATAGTTTTTATCAGACTCATTTAGAACAGACTCTTAGTCAGTATGATATTGATGAATTACTGATCTGTGGGATGATGACCCAAAATTGCGTGACCCATACGGCGCTATCCAGACAGGCCGAAAAATATCAGGTTTCAATTATCGAGGATTGTTGCACAACCACGGATAGCATGATCCACGCGATCGCCTTAAATGCAGTCTCAATTCGGGTTCCGCTCATCAGCAGTCATCAGGTATTTTAAATATCAAATGAGCGGAATAGTTCCAGTTATCTGAACCGATATCATGGAGAACTTAAGATCACTGGAGACCTTTTAAAGGCTGGGACAAATCAGATCAGTATGTGAGCGCTCATAAGCTTGTCTGATGTCTTCGGGCATGTCTTCCGGCCGAATGTTTTTAATCCGGTCTTCAGTCTGTTCTTTTACCGCCTCACTGTAATACCAAGATTTAAACCGCAGTAAATCTTGCACCCGATTCAGCGCGGCGATCTCAGCTTGAACGACCTCTAATCGTTCAAAAAACAGATCACGTCGTTCTACCAATGTGGCATCTCCAATCGTACACCAGTCCATGAAAGTTCGAATATCTTTAAGGGGCATTCCGGCTTTTTTTAGATACTCAATCATCCGAATCCCTTCTACATCGTTATGATCAAATGATCTTAAACCCGAGGCAGTTCGTTTAAGATTCGGCAATAATCCTTGCCGATCATAATAACGTAATGTTGGAATCGAAAGTTGGAACATCTCTGAAACTTCCCCAATGGAATACATCACAAAACTCCCCTTCAAATAAAATTTATACTTGACCTAAAGTCGGCTTTAGGGAGTAACTTAACATATCGTTTGTGAACACATAACCGTTCAACAATTTTTAGCAAAGGAGAAACCAAAAGTGGACAACCAAACATTAGAGTTAACGCAAGAGTGGGATAAAGTTTTTCCGAAAAGCGCTAAAGTAAACCACAGTAAAGTTATCTTCCATAATCGCTATGGCATAACACTGGCCGCTGATTTATACCAACCGAAAGAATCTTCTGGGAAATTAGCCGCTATTGCTGTCGCCGGACCATTTGGTGCGGTGAAAGAACAGTCCTCCGGTTTATATGCCCAAACGATGGCTGAAAAAGGCTTTCTGGCTATCGCCTTTGACCCTTCCTATACAGGAGAAAGTGGCGGTCTGCCCAGATATGTGGCTTCACCGGATATCAATACCGAAGATTTCTCGGCTGCCGTTGATTTTCTTTCAACTCTGGAGAACGTTGATCCAGAAAAAATCGGGATCATCGGGATCTGTGGTTGGGGCGGCATGGCACTCAATGCGGCTGCCATCGATACTCGAATCAAAGCCACCGTCACTTCAACGATGTATGACATGACCCGTGTGACAGCCAATGGTTATTTTGATTCGATGAGCGCTGATGACCGCTATGCAATGCGTCAACAACTAAACGCACAGCGAACCGAAGATTATAAAAACGGTTCTTATGCCTTAGCGGGAGGAGTTCCGGATGAAGTTCCCGAAGATGCCCCATTCTTTGTCAAAGACTACTTCGCTTATTACAAAACTGAGCGCGGTTATCATGCTCGCTCGCTCAACTCCAATGGCGGCTGGAATGTTACTTCGTCACTCTCTTTTGCCAATATGCCAATTCTTCAGTACAGCCATGAGATCCGTAACGCCGTTCTGATCGTTCATGGAGAAAAAGCTCACTCTTGCTACTTCAGTAAAGATGCTTTTACTAAACTTATTGGAGATAACAAAGAATTACTGATTATCCCAGATGCTGTACATACGGATCTGTATGACAATATGGACGTGATTCCTTTTGACAAACTAGAACAATTCTTTAAAGAGAATATGTAATCGCAAACGGCGGCACGATACGCTATTTATCTGTTTGCCCGTTTTGTTCGAATAAACAGCGTTTTGAATGCGATGTGCCCTAGCTCCTGCATATGCAATGGGCAGCTCCATTCAAAACGCTTATTAAATACTTAAAGCCATATAAGAAGCAGTCAATATAGCACGGCTTCCAATAACAAAAATGCCCCATTAAGTTTTGATCTTCCGCTAACAGAACGACGTGTCAAACCGCATGAGTCATTCGTCGATTACAACGTCAATCTAAAACCGAAAACAGATAATTCCGCTTGCTGAAAATCTAAATCTTCTGATCTTACAAAACCTAACTTTTCATACATTTTCCATGCAATGGCCATGGCTTGGGTGGTATGTAGAATCACTTGCTGATGAGCTGATTGTTTTGCTAAATCAATACAATACTCAGTTAAAGCTTTACCGACGCCATGCTTTCTTGCTTCAGGGCGAACAGCTAATAGCCGAATGCCCGAAGCACAGGTTTCGGTTGTTGCTGTTCCACCCGAGCCGTATTGCTTCATGTCCGAGAAATAAACAACACCCCCTAATAGTTGATGACTATCGGATATCGCTACTAACACCTTTGTGTTCGGTTTTTGTGTTAAAGCCCCTATGTTTTGTAACATCTCATAATAATGAGGTTGTTCCTGAGGTGTTGGAAAACCTTCAAGATTAGAATAAACATCAACCATCAACTGACTCAGGATCACAAACTCTTCAGGCTTTATTTCACGAATGAACATATCGTCCTCCTGGCTCATGTTGAGCACCCTAGGGGTGGATGTCCTGACACAAAGCCAAGACATCCGCATCGTCAATTAGATATCAAGCGCGGCGTGATGCCCCTGATAAATCGCGGTGGTAATCGTAGATACTTTGACGCAGTCGCCAACCTGTGCCACCAGCGGTGCGCAATCCCAAAGTTCATCGACACTTTCACGGCGCGAACGTTGCCCAAGTGCACACACAATGCTGGTGCCGCCGATGACCACAGTTTCGCCCTGTGCATTCTCACACACTACGCCATTATCTGTCACTTCAATCGCTTTGTGGTTTTTAAACACCTCAATACCGGATTTCTCGATTTCTGCCAACAATAATGGCCGATGACGAATGTTCGCATCCGGAGATAACTCACTGTTCATCTCAATCAGTTTGACGTTCTTGTTTTCACGTGCAAAGTGAATTGCAGCTTCACAACCGGCTAAACCGCCGCCCAACACGATCACATCGTCCGTAATATCATCAATATGGTGGTGATAGTCATTGATCAACACGACATTCGCGTTCTCTTTCAAGCCTTTGATTGGCGGAACGAACGGTGCAGAGCCCACGGCCAGAATGATGTGATCAGGATCGATCTGATCCGCATACGCTTTATCAACCATCGTATTCAAACGAATATCCACGCCGGCATCATCACACAATTTACCCAGTGTCACCCCCAGCTGGTACATCTCACGTTTAAACGAAATGGCCTGCTCACCAACCAAGATCCCACCAACTTCGTCACCTTTTTCACACAGAATAACCTCATGACCCCGTTTGGCTGCAGTCAATGCGGACTGTAACCCGGCCGGACCACCGCCGACCACCAATACTTTTTTCTTTTGAGCGGCAGGAACAATTTCCAACCCATCCAGCTCACGACCAATGATCGGGTTGACGGTACAACGGCGGGTGGCTGTTTCAGCCCGCTCGGCCATACAGGTGAAACAACGCAGACAGTGAATAATGCGGTCATCCTGATTCGTGATGACTTTTTTCGGTAATTCTGGATCAGCCAGCAAGGCACGCGCCATTTCCACAATATCGGCTTTGCCTGAAGCAATAATTTCTTCCATATGCTCCGGATCATTCAGGCCACCGATGGTTGCAACCGGAACCGAGACATGCTTTTTAATCGCTTCAGCCAGATAAACATTGCTGCCGTGTGGCAAGAACATTGAGGGATGCGTCACCCCAAAACCACGTTGGTAAGTCCCTGCGGAGACATGGAGTAAATCGATACGGCTTTCAAGAAGTTTAGCTATTTCAATCCCTTCTTGTAGATCATATCCCCCATCAAAGAGCTCCGAGCCACTCAGACGAAATTCAATGGGGAATCCCGGACCGACAGCCTTGCGGACACTGTCGAGCACTTCCTGAGCAAAACGAACCCGGTTTTCCAGACTCCCGCCATATTGATCGCTGCGTTTGTTAAAGTAAGGCGACAGGAACTGGTTGATTAACCAACCATGTCCCCCATGAACCATCACCATCTCAAAGCCAGCCCGCTTCGCCAACGCCGCTTTCTCACCGTAAGCCGCCACGATATCGTCGATAAGCGCCTGAGTCAGTGCTCGTACTTCACGACCATCCGGGCGAGTTCCATCGCTGGGGCCCCACTGACACAATCCTTCTTTTTTACTTTTGTCCGTTAAATAGGTCCCGGCATACTGCCCCGAGTGCGACAGCTCCACACTGGCAATCGCCCCATGCCGACGAATCGCATCCGCGGTATAAGTAAAGCTGGCCAACGATCCCGGTGTTTGCAGGTCCAGATGATACATGTGAGAACCTTCGGTTTCTGGATGGACCACCAGCTCACTGACGGTCACACTGGATACGCCCCCTTTGGCGCGGTTCTCGTAAAACTTGGTCGATGCGGGCCCGACAGTACAATCGGCCGTAATATCAGTTCCACCCATCGGAGCACCGAACATACGGTTTCTAAAATACACATTACCAATTTTGATAGGTTTGCTCAGATTAGGAAATTTTCTTTTCATGGCTGTTTTATCCGTGATTAGTTCGCTGCTTGTTGCAACACAATTTTTTGATTTGAAGCGCGGTTAACGACGCGGAATACGAAGGTCAGAATGAATCCCAACACACTAAATCCGATACCGATGAGGAAAGCGTGGTTAAAACTATGAGTCGCATGAAATACTTCACGCATAATGGTCGGGCCACCATATCCTGCAATAGCAAAGCCGGTGAACATAATGCCGAAATTAACACTGTTGTTTTTCGGACCGAACTGGTCGGCGGTCAGGCCTGGGAAGACCCCCATAAAAGAGCCGAAGCAGACCCCTATAACGGACAGCCCGATATAAAAGAGCGTGACATCCCCCTGCTCGGCCACATACAGCAGCGACAGACCGATCATAGAAAGCAAGCAAGTGGAGGCCAGCGTGTTTAAACGTCCGATACGGTCAGAAAGCATGCCCGCCAACACTCGCCCGGAGACGTTAAAGAAAGCCAGTGTAGAGACAGCGCCAGTGGCTGCCGCAACATCCATACCGATCATCCGTTGTGCCAAAGGCGCAGCGAGTGGAATACACATCAGCCCGGCAACGGCTCCTGAAGTGAGCAGGCAGATCAATACGTAAAAAGTGGGAGAAACCAGCATCTCTTTCCAATTTTTATTCACTACAGACGGTGCGCCTGCCGTTTGCTTAGGTTTCCACCCTGCCGGTTTAAACCCATCCGGGCATTTTGTGATCACCAATCCACTGGCGCATACAATCACAGTAAAGACTACACCAATAATTTTGAATGCTGCGATAACGCCCATAGAAGCCGTAATCATGGCCGCAATCGGAGGAATGATGACCGAGCTCAGGCCAAACAACGCGGTAGTTAAACCGCCCACTAAACCGCGGCGGTCCGGGAAAAACTTGATACAGGTACTGATCGTCGTGCCATACACCATGCCCAAACCAAGGCCGGTGACAATGCCGTAGCTCCAGACGAGATCGCTCAATTCTGTGGCATATCCAGATAGGATCATGCCCCCACCAAACAATAAACCACCCACCACGATCACGAGTTTAGGCCCGAACGTATCATTGATTTTACCGCCGGTAATCATCGTGACAGGGCCGACTGAATTACAAACAATAAACACGATCGCCATATCGGCACCGGTTAAAGCAGTGCCATTTAGCTCTCCCAAATACTGTGCCATCGGCGTGGAAAATACACTCCACGCATACATCGAGCCTACACATAAATTAATAAAGCAGCAGGCCAGCAAAATTGCCCAGCGCTTCTTTGTATAGTCCTGAGTCATTCCTCATTCCCTCGCAAAATTACATATCGATTGAATTACATTTCAAACGTCTATTGTTCAATTCATGAATCATTCATTTTAAAACATGTAAATGTTGACATGTTTATACGAACCTATTCTTTGTTTAAAGTCATGTTTATTGTTCGCAATTAGGCAGTTTGATATGATTTGTCGAGTCATGATGTGTGAGACCCCAAGCATGAGATTGCTAAAATATGCCATTCTGGGACTGTTAAACCGTCATTCCATGACCGGTTATGACATCACCAAAGAGTTTAATTATGAGTTAGCTGAGTTCTGGCATGCCAAACATAGCCAGATCTATACCGAGCTAAAAAAACTGTATCAGGAAGGCTTAGTCACCTTTGATATTGAAATCAGCGGCGACATTCTGGAGAAAAAGTCGTACACCATTACAGAAGAAGGCCAAGATCAGCTCCTTCACTGGTTACACAAAGATGAAATCATGGATAAAACGGCCAAAGATGTGTTTCGGATGCGGATGTACTTCTCCAACAATCTTGACCTGAATAGCCGGATAAAGCTGCTCGAAAGCCAAAAAATGCAGCACACCAAACGCCTAAATTCGCTCAAAAAAACAGCGGAGCAATATCCGGATCTGCCCCCACACGATAGTGACCGTTTTGGCGATTTTATTATTCTTGAGAGCGCTATCATGCGTGAAGAAATGCTTCTCAATTGGATTAACAAAGTAATTGGCTATTGTGAACAATCCATATCGAATGAGGTTCCGAATCCTAGGGCTAAAGACTAGAGCGAAACGCTAGCTCAGCGGACTAGTAGGTATAGGCAGGACACCCACCAGAGAAATAAATCGGAAGCAGCAGCTTTACCGATAAATTAATCAAAATTCAAGGGAAGACTCTCGCCCAGGTTGCTCCCTCTAAATTTTATAAAAATCGCCTAAGTACTGGTTTCATCAGGTGGGTAGCCTATTAAAATTTTCATGATTCCACATCGATGAACTCTATGGAATGGACTGTCAACGGACGAACATATCGTGCCTTCCGGTTTCAATTAAATCACCCGCAATATGGTGCTATTGTACTTGGACTCAATATCACCCCCCATATCCTCTTTATTAGCAAGTTTAATATAGTACTACTGTGGACTTTTCTGATAACTAATGTGATATCAGGTTTATATGCCGTGTTTATTGTTCACAAGGGATTAAAACCTCTGCAAGTTTTACAGAGGTATCTGAGTAAGGTTAATGCCAATCGGTTGGATATCAGAGTTCCTGTCGGGGAATTACCTGTAGAACTCATTCAACTGGGTGAAGCGCAAAATGAGATGCTAGAACGCTTACAACATGGTTTTAACCGGCTGAGTGAGTTTTCTTCTGATATAGCACACGAAATACGAACGCCTTTAACCAATATTATGACTCAGACTCATGTCGCTTTATCATCAAAGAGAACGGTGGCTGAGTATCAGGAAATACTCAGCTCCAATTCGGAGAAATTGGAAAGGCTGAGTAAAACGATTAGAGATACCCTCTACTTAGCTAAGTCTGAAAATCGGTTACTTCACAATAATAAAAAGAGACTTCAATTAGAAGAGATTATCAAACCATTGCTCGAATTCTATGAATCTATGGCTGAAGAGAAGCAAGTCAGCCTTGAGTTAAGCGGGAATAGTGTGCAGTTCGGTGATAAACAGATGCTGCAACGTGCAGTGGGTAATATTATTTCTAATGCTCTTAGGCATTGTGTTAAAAGTCGTTTGCCTTCCGAAGTGCAACAAGGTCACAACCAACTATTGCTTCGAGATTTTCAGTAATTTCTTCAGCACTCCAATCCCACCAAGCTATTTCTAGGAGTTCGCTGATTGTACTATCATCAAATCGATATTTAATGACTTTTGCAGGATTACCACCAACAACGCTGTACGCTGGAACATTAGATATAACAACAGACTTACTTGCTATTATTGCACCATTGCCAATTTTGACTCCCGGCATAATTGTAGCTTCATAGCCAATCCAAACATCATTCTCAATTTCTGTATCGCCTTTGTAGGGTAGCTCCCCCTCTTTAGGCATGACCTTCTCCCAGCCGTTACCAAATATTTGGAATGGGTATGTCGAAAAGCCAGAAATTTTATGATTAGCGCCATTCATGATGAATTTTACGTCTTTTGCGATAGCGCAAAATTTCCCTATTATGAGCTTATCTCCAATAAACGGAAAATGATAAAGCACATTGCTCTCAAATCGCTCAGGACCTTCAGGGTCATCGTAGTAGGTATAGTCACCAACGATAATATTTTCAGAAGATATGTAATTCTTCAAATATCCTACCTGGGGGAACCCCTTCATAGGTTCTTTATCTTCAGGACTTGGACCTTTCAAAATGCCTCCGATGTGTCTGTGACTTTTAACGCAAAGTTCAGTTGCAAAATATATGGCGCTATATTTTGGGAACCAAAATTCGTGACAGTTATTTTGTCAATTGAAACGCCTTGTTAACTTTCTTTATCGCACGAACCTAAAAAGACTATATTGGTCGCTGTCAAATGTAATGTATAACTAACCATTGTTGCTGATACATTTTTGATTTCCGAACCTTGCCCATGCCCACCTTCTTTATTTCTGACAGTTGGGACTCCACTTTCAAGCAAAGCTCTAAACTGGCTAAATTGTTCCTGCATATAGCTAGGAATTAGGTTATTGGTTAAACAAATGTTAATCAGTTTTTTGGCTGTATCATTTTTACCAAACGACCAACCATGTTTTTGACATATTGCTTTCATTAAACTTTCGAATGACTTTAAACAATCAACAAGAGCTTCTTTATATCGTTGATTTCGATAATGTGCATGTGCTGAAAGAAATTCATCTCTTGCACCAGCAAATGCCTCATCTTCTTGTAAAATTGACAATGCAGGTTTTACAATTTCACTATGAATAAATTGTGAATCTATTTTGACAATTTCACCCGAAACAAACTCATATCCTACGCCAGTTTCCTTGAATCTTTGATTTAATTCATTAATAGCATCGTCTGCTTTTTGTTGAATTCCTGCTTCCCTCTCAAACTGCCCTTGATTCGGTTTTACGTAATTTCTTATCACCTTAAAAGTCAGTTCAATTATATCTAAGCATTCTTCAAATTTATCTGTTTTCAAAAAGAATTCATATACTGATTCAAAATCACTAGAATAATTTTTATTAGCTAGTGAAAACACACCATATTCCTTACATAGTATTTGATGAATTTTTTGATATACCTGTTCACAAATTGTAGGACCACCGTAAGGAGTCGTATTTTCTCTAGTTCCTATTGTCGCTTTAACAATATGTATAATCTGAACCCTAAGCTTGTTGGGGATATCATCATACTGATAAACATCAGGTACATCACCACGAGCTTTTTTTTGGCGCGATGAAAATAATTCAAAAATAGCCACTGAGTCTCCTTGAAGGATAATTTTGAGAAAGTTAACAGCTGTATATCGCGCACGCTCAAAAACACCTGCACACTTTTATCCAAAACTCTAATAAAATTATATTTATCAGAAAGTTATACCGATTTCTCTCGATATACCTCAGTTGCGAAATGAGCGCGCATATCTCCTCTGGATTGGAGCAATCGTGTTCCATTTGAATTTATAACACTATGATTTGAATTATTTTTTATAATATTTCCAAAATAGCGTATGTATTTCCTTGCCCCAAAATGCGCGCCATTTTTTCAGAAAAATAATAGTACTGGTTATTTGTACATGATTTTATCATTACGGGATATCACTATGAATCATAGCCAATTTTTAGAAGATTGTTGCTATAACGGCAGAAAGTTGCAGGAAATTTTTAAGCATGAAAGCCAATTCTAGGCACTGCTTTCACATAAGCTCTTATTGTCTCTAAACAACAAAGCCGCGATAAATCGCGGCTTTGTTAGTATCAAACAGTGAATGCAACTTAGGCATAAACTGGGAAGCGTTTGCAAAGATCGATGACTTTCGCTTTTACCGCTTCAATATTGGCTTCATTGGTCAGGTCATCTAACACATCGCAAATCAGGCCAGTCAGATATTTAGCTTCTTCTAAGCTAAAACCACGACGAGTTATGGCTGGAGTACCAATACGCAACCCCGAAGTCACAAAAGGTGAACGTGGATCATTCGGTACTGAGTTTTTGTTCACCGTGATGTTCGCACGACCTAATGCAGCATCGGCATCTTTACCGGTGATATCTTTGTCGATGAGATCCACCAAGAACAAATGGTTCTGCGTGCCGTTAGAAACGATTTTGTAGCCCCGTTCCTGAAAAACAGCGACCATTGCTTTGGCGTTGTCCAACACTTGTTGCTGATAGGCTTTAAATTCGGGTTCCATCGCTTCTTTAAACGCAACGGCTTTGGCAGCGATTACATGTTCTAAAGGACCACCCTGTCCTCCCGGGAAGACGGCTGAATTCAGTTTTTTCTCGATTTCAGGGTTGGCTTTCGCCAGAATCAAACCACCACGAGGACCCGCCAAGGTTTTATGAGTGGTTGTCGTAACAACATCAGCAATCGGCACTGGGTTAGGATACAAGCCCGCAGCCACCAAACCAGCAACGTGTGCCATATCTACAAACAGATAAGCCCCCACGGAGTCGGCGATATCACGAAAACGCTGCCAGTCAACAATTCCCGAATAAGCGGAGAAACCCGCCACGATCATTTTAGGATGATGCTCTTTCGCCAGAGCTTCCACTTCATCGTAATCCAATTCACCAGTATCTGCTTTAATACCATACTGGATTGCGTTATAAATTTTACCTGAGAATGATACGCTGGCACCGTGAGTCAAATGTCCACCATGCGCCAAACTCATACCCAACACGGTGTCGCCCGGCTGAACCAAAGCCTGATAAACAGCGGCGTTGGCCTGTGAACCGGCATGCGGTTGAACGTTAGCATAATCAGCGCCAAACAATTTTTTAGCACGTTCAATCGCTAGTGTTTCAACAACATCAACGTATTCACACCCGCCATAATAACGTTTGCCAGGATAGCCCTCTGCGTATTTGTTAGTGAGCTGCGAACCTTGCGCCTGCATCACTCGGGGACTGGTATAGTTTTCTGAAGCAATAAGTTCTACGTGTTCTTCCTGACGCTGAACTTCTGCAGACATTGCCTGCCAAAGTTCCGCATCATAATCTGCAATATTCATATCGCGCTTTAGCATCAGTTTCTCCTGGCTCTTTTCGTAATATTGGGGGTTATCTTTTATAAGATATAATTTCAGTGCTCTTCCTTGCTTTAAAGGCACTGACTAGATGTCGCATGATTCCGCAAATCGTCTTCAAGCTCAACCCCTATCGATGAGTTTTATATAAAAATCGGAAATTTTTTTCCCAGCTTGAAAAAAAGTCATAAATCCTCATAAACCTATCGCTTATTTGCTAACCGTCATCCTTATCATCTGCCTTAATTGCGCTTTAAAAACAGAGGATGAAACTTTCTTAATGAGTTCATGCGAGTCCTCATAAAGATGGTTATTATGGCCCACATAGCGCTATATTCGGCTCGAGTTAATTTAAGATGACACGAACCCTAATACAAACTTGCATAAGTTCACCCGTCCATAATGGCCACATCATAAGGCCATTATGGATGTTTACTCTCAATGATTCCCTTGTTGGCGCAGTTTACGGGCGACATCAACCATCACCTTAATTGAGGCTTCCGTTTCTGGCCAATCGCGGGTTTTCAGGCCGCAATCAGGGTTCACCCATAACCGCTCCGCCGGGATTTTTTCAGCAGCTAACCGCAACAGTTTTTCAATCCAGGTAGCGTCCGGAACCACTGGCGAATGAATATCGTACACGCCCGGACCAATTTCATTGGGATAGTCGAACGCTTCGAAGGCATCTAGCAATTTCATTGCCGAACGCGATGTTTCAATCGTGATCACATCGGCATCCATCTTCGCAATTGAAGCGATGATGTCATTAAACTCGCTGTAGCACATATGGGTGTGGATCTGCGTGGAATCTTTAACCGCACTGGCACTTAAGCGAAAGGCTCGCACGGCTCGCTCCAAATAGGCTGACCATTGATGGCGCTGCAAAGGTAACCCTTCCCGCAGTGCCGGTTCATCAATCTGAATCACGTTAATCCCGGCGCGTTCCAGATCGCTCACTTCATCACGTAGCGCCAACGCTATCTGATCGGCCACGTCGGCTCGCGGCAAGTCACTGCGCACAAATGACCAGTTCAAAATGGTTTGCGGTCCGGTCAACATACCCTTCACTGGTTTGGCACTTTTCGACTGCGCATAAGCACTCCAGCGAACCGTCATAGGCTTCGGTCGGCTCACATCACCAAAAATAACCGGTGGTTTCACGCAGCGGGTACCATAGCTCTGCACCCAACCAAACTGAGTTTGTGCCACGCCTTGCAGTAACGGCGCAAAATATTCCACCATGTCATTGCGCTCTGGTTCCCCATGCACCAATACATCCAGGCCCAACGCTTCCTGACGCGCAATCACATCGTCTATCTGGGCAGCGATAAAGTCATCATATTCTGCGGGCGTGATTCGCCCAGCTTTAAATGCAGCACGGTGCTGACGAATATCGGCAGTTTGCGGGAATGAGCCAATGGTGGTGGTTGGCCATCGGGGCAGATTGAGTGCTTCACGTTGCAACTTCGCTCGCTCAACATAAGCGGTTGCGCGATGAAAATCATCTTCGGTTAACTGCATCACCCGATCTCGCACACCGTGGTCGGTAATTCGCAACGACTGTTGACGAGTCGCTACCACTTGTTGGCTTTGGGCCAACCAATGGCTGTCTCGCTCATCCGCTTTGCCATCTAAATAATGAGCCACACACACCAGCTCCGATAATTTTTGCTTAGCAAAACTCAGCCAACTGAGTAGTTCTTCATCCAATAGTTGCTCGCGTTCCGTCGAGACCGGGACATGTACTAAACTACATGAAGGTGCTAACCATAACTGTTGCTGCCAGTTTTGTTGGGCGGTTTCAAGTGCGTTGATCGTTGCTTTCAAATCACTGCGCCAGATATTCCGGCCATCAATCACCCCCAGCGACAGCACTTTATCGCTCGGCCAATAACGCAATGCTTGTTCCAACTGCTCTGGAGCACGCACTAAATCAAGATGCAGCCCAGCGACTGGCCAGCTAGCGATCGTGGGCCAATCCACAGTAATTGCGCCAAAGTAACTGGTCAATAACACTTTAATCGGCAATGTAGCCAACCGGGTATACACATGGCTAAAAGCTTGCTGCCATTCGAGGGGCAATTCCAGTGCTAAAATCGGTTCATCTATTTGCACCCATTCCACCCCTTTGTCAGCCACGGCGTTTAACAGCTGCGCATAAACGTCGAGCAATTCGTCCAAGCGATGCAAAATATTGTCTGAATCATTCCGCCCCAAGTATAAAAATGTTAACGGCCCGGTGAGCACGGCTTTAAGCGGTTTGCCCAAAGCTTTGGCTTCATCAATTTGAGCTAATAGCGGGCTGTCGCCGAGTGAAAAAGGCTGATCCGCCTCAAACTCAGGCACCAGATAGTGATAGTTAGTATCAAACCATTTTGTCATTTCCATGGCGGCTTGGTTCGCGCAGCAATGGCTTGCACCACGGGCCAATTCAAATAACTGTGCTAATGGAGAGGCCTGCTGATGGCTACGATGACGTTTCGGGATCACATTGAAACTCTGAGCAAGCTGTAACATAGGGTCATACCAGGCAAAGTCGCCCACGGGAAGCCTCTCGATTCCCGCGTCAATTTGAGTTTTCCAATTTTCCAGGCGGATCGCTCGCCCAACTTCCTGTAACTGCGCTTCACTTAAGTGTCCTTTCCAATATTGTTCAATCGCTTTTTTCAGTTCGCGGTCCCCGCCAATTCGCGGGTAGCCTAAGTTATGGATCTGGGTCATGTCAGCCTCATTTAGATGTATAGATGTTTGGATGGCTATAACTATGACAGTTTGTTATGATGATTCAAAATCAAGTTTTTCATATATAACATGAGAGATATTAATGATTGAAATCCGACACCTCTACACCTTACAAACGCTCTACCAAACTGATTCCGTCAGTGCCGCAGCAGATAAGCTGTATTTAAGCCAATCGGCACTTTCACACCAACTCAAAGAATTAGAACAACGTATTGGCGAACCACTGTTTATTCGCAAGACCAAACCCATTCAATTTACGCGGGAAGGATTACTCCTCTTAGAACTAGCGCAAAAAATACTTCCAGAAGTTGAAACGACCCAGCATAAGTTAAAATCCAAACAATCTTTACCTCCGAGCCAAATCAATCTGGCCTTGGAATGCCACAGCTGTTATTTGTGGCTGCTCCCCGTCATTAAACAATTTAATCAAAGCTGGCCGAATATTTCTCTGGAACTGATGACCGAACACCCTTTTGATCCATTGCAAGCTCTTACCGCGCAACAATTGGACTGGGTGCTCAGCGCCGATCCGCTGCCCAGTACGCATATCCAGTACACTCCCCTATTTCATTATGAAACAGTGTTGGTTTGCCGCCCTGATCATCCATTAGCGACACGGTCAGCGACCTCAGTGCAAGCTCCCGATCTGCTCAATTATGAACTCATTACCTATCCAGTGGCTGAGCAGCGTCTTGACTTATTTCGTGAATTTTTGCTCCCCGCAGGGATCACCCCCTCGCAAATTCGCTCGACCCGACATCCATTAATGATGCTGCAACAAGTCAGCCAATCTGATGCAATAGCGGCATTACCTCGATGGGTCATTGAAGAATTAGGTCGAGCAATGGCGTTAACCGCACTCACGATAGGGGATGGTTTATGGTGCACGATGTATCTGGCCTGTGAGAAACAAATCCCACAATGGACGACTGATTTTATTCATCTAACGCGTCAGATTACAACGACTTACCCAGGGATCCGTCCTGTATGAGGTACATTTAATAACAATTAAAACAAATAGTTAATGACAACAAGATTAATTTATAAACAAAATAAACATGGTATATGAACGGCAAATCGGCTATCTTATCCGAAAATTTAACTGATAATAATTATCAGTATTTTAGTGATCTTCGTTATTTGAATCGTTAGTAGATACATTATAAATGATACCCCTTGATTTAACGGCAATGATGCTTATATGTACGGCATCTGCTTTCATCGCGGCAATCTGTTTAAGCTTACTTACTCATAATCGTTATCTTTGCCCGGGGTGTCCTTATTGGTTAACGGCGCAATGGATGATTGCATTGGGTTTTCTGGCGTTAATTGGACGAATCTGGATCCCGGTTTCTATCAGTGTCATTCTGGGCAATACCTTAGTTTCGGTGAGTCTGTCCTTCATGTTACTCGGACTGCTCAGCTATCATCCTTTATTAATAAAACGCTATAAACTTTTGGGGTTGATTGCTCCAACGCTGATGCTCCTTAGCATGACGGTGGCCGTTGCAACTAACCAATCTATTATTATTCGTTGCCATATCTTTGATATCATTGCTGATATTCAGCTCTTAGGATGCATCGTAGCCTGTTTATACCAACGTCATCCCCGGGAAACCGGTCGCAAACTATTAGCAGGGCTCTTTCTGATTTTAATCATCTGTGGTTCTTTACGTTCACTACTGGCACATTTTCAGCATACGCCCTATGTCTATTTTTCATTTAGCAATGCCACCTTACTGGTAATGGCTAGTGAACTGTTATATTTAATCGGAGTTTCAATTTGTATGCCATTGCTCACCGCGCAGTGGTTGCAATTGCAATTAGCAAAAACAGCTTGTATTGATCAAGTCACCGGTCTCCAAAACCGGCATGGATTAATTGAATATATTGACCAGTTCACCAACACCCAAAAAGCTACAGCGACCCATGCGCTAGCGATTATCGATATCGATCATTTTAAACAAATCAACGATCAATACGGGCATTTAACTGGCGATAAAATTCTATCATCAGTCGCCGAACTCATTCGAAAGCATACCCGGGAAAAGGATTTAGCCATGCGCTATGGCGGGGAAGAATTTGTAGTGATATTTCCGGAACAGGATCATAACCATGCCATCAGCTGGGCTGAACGTATCCGAAAAATCATTGAAAATACGTTGCACTCATTTGAAAATCAATCATTACAGGTAACCGTCAGTATTGGGATTGCACAGTTTTGCAATCCTTCCCACCAAGCGGTTCGGCAAGCATTAGCCGCAGCCGATTCGGCGCTCTATCAGGCGAAAAAAAATGGCCGAAATCAGGTTCAGCTGAATCAAACCACAGTCGCCACAGATTCATTCAAATCCATTACGCTCTGGTGAGCTATTGGAGAATTTAATCGGCTCAGCCGTTAAAACGAACTAAGGTATGATCTTCGCCTTCCAAAGCCTGATCAATAATTTTTTCAATCAAAACCCAGTTTCCGCCCCCTAAACCAGCGCCAATCAGAGGATAACCAATCCGTAATCCATGATAACGCTGACGGACTTCAGCAAAGACCATCTGTACTGCCTCATAGTCAGCATTCCCTTCACCATGATAATCAAACTGCGTATATGCATTCACAACCGTGAAGCAGACTTCCCCCCGAGTGACGATTGCCGTACTTAAAGTACCCAGTTTTTCACGATCTCCAAACGCAGTTTCTTGATCGGCCTGATAAGCTTCCGGAAACACATGTCGAATCGACAATGCGATACCGCCGTCCATTGAATGGAAACAATTACTGCCATGAACGATAACGTCAAAGTTACCTTCAAGAGCAAGTTCAATTAAATCGCCATCAACGACTTTCATCAATCCATGCCTTAATTAAGTTTAAAATCATTATAACTATAATAGAAGTTATCGACCGATGACGCTGAAATATAATCAACTATGGTGCAATTCGTTCCAGATATCGTAAAAAAGATGAGGCCGTTAAAATGACCGGCAATTCAACTCCATTGGGAGCATTCGCCGAATAGAGTCGATTATAAGGTACTCCATAACGTTGATATTGGGCTAGATAACGATTGATTCGGGGATCTGAATGTGTCCAGTCGCCTTTGAGCAGAACCACCTGATGCTGATGTAACTGATCGATCACAGATTTACGACTAAATACATTTAAATAATTGGCCTGACACGTCATGCACCAGTCGGCGGTGATATCAACCAAAACCGTTTTATGAGCCGCCAAGGCCTGAGTTAAACGCTGCTCACTAAAAGGTTGCCATTGGATTTGTTCTTTATTCATCTGATTTTTCAGAACATAGCTTCCCCCAATGCCAAACAATGCGCTCACAGCCACTACTCCGACCAGCCCTCCTAATAACGGGTAGCGGTGCTGTTTGAATAACCGAAACACCATCACAAATAGACAGAATACAATGCCCCCCCAAACCCATTTTATCGGCAAGAAACTGTCCAATACCGAGGCGAGCCACAATGCGGTCATAACCATCATCAGCCCGAACAAGTTCCGCAATCCGACCATCCAAAAACCAGGTTTAGGAAGATAACGAACACATCCGGGGAAAGTGGCGATGAACAGCCAAGGAAGAGCCATCCCCAGCGCGACACCGGTAAAAATAACCCAAAGCCCCAACGGACTGGCCAGCATAGCGGCCGTAACCGCCGTAACCAAAAATGGGGCACTACAAGGCGTGGCTAAAAGTGTGGCAAAAATACCCTGAGAAAAATGGCCCCAGTACTGTTGCTGCCCCCGGCTAGCTAAAAAATCACGCCAACGAGCGGGCAACTGCAGTTCCCACAACCCCAATAAATTCAGACTAAATAAGCCACATAAGAATAATAGGATGCCAACAAACCAAGGACTTTGAAACTGGATCCCCCACCCCTGAACCGAGCTATATTCCCGGGTTATGAGTAACCCGCCCGCAATGGCCCAAAAACTGATGAAAATACCGGCCGCAGATGCCAAAAACTGATACCGCACCGCACGCCGTTGCTGGCCTTGTACCAATAAAACACTGGCCAATTTAATTCCCAAGACCGGCAAAACACAGGGCATGACATTGAGGATCAACCCACCTAGCAATGCACATAAAAAAATCCATCCCATATGCGTAGCCGCGGATGGAGAAGGCACCATAGAATGAACCTGAAATTGCCCAGATCCATATCCATTCGATAACGTAATATCTAAGGCTCGTTGTTGCCATCCGGGATCACCCCGTCTAAGCGCAAAAATGGCTTGCAACTGATTGCCCTGCACTCGATGAGTCACCAATGCTGTATTGAAGGTATGACCAATCTGCTCGATGAACATCTGCGGATGCAGATTCCAACCTAAAACCGAGGTGGCAAACACTGTAATTTGCTGTTTTTGTTCACTATAACTAACTGAATCAATATGGAATTCAGCCGGATCAGAACGCGGAACCTGAACTAAAGCCTGTTGATAGCGCCGTTCTAAATCAGGTGGTGTAAACAGTTGCGAAGGAGTAAACCGCAGGTCTAAGGGGAAATCCATCTGAATACACAGTTGATGGCAAACCGAGAGGAACAACTGGCCGTGCAAGATCGCAGCTTGCTGTAAATCGGAAATATTAATCTGGAGAGGAAACGCAACAAATGATTGATACCCCAGTGTTTCAATCCCTAGTGCGACCGTTCGCTGTGGCAGAGGCCAAAACCATTGTACAGATTGAACATTTCGGCTATCTTTAAGCACGATCTCAGGAGCAGCCCCCGCTTCTCCGGGTGTTCGCCAATACGTTTTCCATTGCGGAGCTAGACGGACTTCCAGTAAAGCCGGTAAATTGACATCTTGATCATTCGCCGGAGCTAAAATCGATAATCGAACCTGAGCTTCCGGATGCTGAGCATCACTCAACCAGCCAGTGGTCATCGCCCAACCATAAACCGGCCATGCGCCAAAGACAGCAAGGGCAAATAACCATCGGAACCAGATTTTAAGCACGCCCTCTACCCACCTGCCGTATTGACGACATTCATAAAAAAGCCGGAGCCATTTTTCAATGACCCCGGCTAAATTGCAAGCCTAAGATTTTATTCCTGATGCTGAGGACGCATAGCAGGGAATAATAAAACATCACGAATCGTGTGGCTGTTAGTCAGCAACATAACCAGCCGGTCAATCCCAATTCCCTGACCTGCTGTGGGTGGCAAACCATGTTCCAGAGCCGTGATGTAATCGGCATCATAGAACATCGCTTCATCATCACCGGAATCTTTCGCAGCAACCTGAGCCTGAAAACGTTCAGCCTGATCTTCGGCATCGTTGAGCTCTGAGAAACCGTTCGCAATTTCACGGCCCCCAACGAAGAACTCGAAACGATCCGTAATAAACGGATTTTCATCGTTACGACGAGCCAATGGCGAAACTTCCGCTGGATATTCAGTGATGAATGTGGGTTGGATCAGCTGGTGTTCAACCGTTTCTTCGAAGATTTCGGTCAGGCATTTACCGGGTCCCCAGTAGCCTTCAACCTGAATGCCCATTGCTTTAGCAATAGGTTCCATGATGGCTTTATCTTGGATTTTATCGTTATCCAGCGCCTGAATTGCAGCGTTGTCCGGGTTAAACTGTTTGACTGAATTCAGCATCGACAACCGTGCATAGTTACTCCCGAAGTCGAATTCATATTCACCGTATTGAACCACGCTAGTTCCCAGAACCTGCTGCGTAATTTGTTTCAGCATTGATTCGGTCAGATTGATCAGGTCACGATAGTCCGCATACGCCATGTAGAATTCCATCATCGTGAATTCTGGATTATGCCGAGGTGACAACCCTTCGTTACGGAAATTACGGTTCAGTTCAAAGACCCGTTCAAACCCACCGACCACTAATCGTTTGAGATATAACTCAGGCGCAATACGCAGATACATATCAATATCCAGCGCATTGTGATGAGTAATAAACGGACGAGCACTTGCGCCACCTGGAATCGCCTGCATCATGGGTGTTTCCACTTCCATAAAGCCATTCGCAGCCATAAACTGACGTACGGCTGCCAGAATTTGAGAACGAATTTTAAACGTATTCCGGGATTCTTCGTTGACGATTAAATCCACATAGCGCTGGCGATAACGTTGTTCCTGATCGGCCAAACCATGAAATTTTTCAGGTAAAGGACGCAGTGCTTTCGTCAACAATTTGAATTCATCCATCATGACGTACAACGCGCCACGACCCGACTTATGCAATTCACCGGTAATACCGATAATGTCACCGATATCCAGTCCCCCTAACTCTTTCAGCGCTTTTTGCGTCTCTTTAGAGGCATATGCCTGGATCTGATCTGAACTATCCTGGACCACAATAAAAGGTCCACGCTTAGCCATGACTCGTCCTGCAATGCTGACGACCAGCTTGAGCTCTTCCAGCTCTTCCTTGCTCTTTTCTCCATGCGCTTGCTGCAACTGTGCAGCAAGACTATCACGGCGGAAATCATTCGGATGGCCATTGGATTTACCCAGTTTTCTCAGGTTATCCAATTTAGCCCGCCGTTCAGCAATCAGCTTGTTCTCGTCATGTACCTGTTCAGTCATTTATCTAACCCTGTTTTTATATTTACAGCCCTGATTTGAGGCTGGCTTCAATAAATTTATCTAAATCCCCGTCGAGTACCGCTTGTGTATTCCGATTTTCTACACCGGTACGCAGGTCCTTAATTCTCGAATCATCAAGCACGTAGGAGCGGATTTGACTCCCCCATCCAATATCCGATTTCGATTCTTCTTTCGCTTGTTTTTCAGCATTTTTTTTCTGCAGTTCCAGCTCATATAACTTCGCTTTTAACTGCTTCATGGCCTGATCTTTGTTTTTATGCTGAGATCGGTCATTTTGACACTGTACAACCGTGTTGGTCGGTAAATGGGTAATTCGAACTGCGGATTCAGTCCGGTTGACATGCTGACCACCGGCCCCAGAAGCTCGGTACACATCAATACGCAGATCAACTGGATTAATATCCACTTCAATGCTGTCATCAATTTCCGGATAAACAAAAGCGGAAGCAAACGAAGTGTGACGACGGCCACCGGAATCAAATGGTGATTTGCGAACCAGCCGATGGACCCCAGTTTCGGTCCGTAGCCACCCATAGGCATATTCGCCCCCAACCCGAATCGTCGCCCCTTTAATACCGGCGACTTCACCATCAGATTGTTCTATGATCTCTGTTTTAAAGTTATGGGCTTCACACCAACGCAGATACATCCGCAATAACATACTGGCCCAATCCTGAGCTTCAGTACCACCCGAACCCGATTGAATATCGATGTAACAATCACTTTTGTCCATTTCACCCGAAAACATCCGGTGAAACTCTAGTTTTTCAAGCTTTCTAACCAGCTCATCGGCTTCGGCTTCAGCCTCATGGAAAGTTTCTTCATCATCGGCTTCAACGGCCAGCTCGATTAAACCTTCCACATCTTCGATCCCCTGATCCAGCGCATCGATAGTCCCGACGATCTCTTCTAATGAAGAGCGTTCTTTACCTAAAGCCTGCGCCCGTTCTGGATCATTCCAGATATCAGGTTGTTCCAATTCCCGGGTGACTTCCTCTAACCGTTCTAAGCGGGTATCGTAGTCAAAGATACCCCCGAAGCACATCTCCGCGCTCTTTAATGTCGGCCAGGGTGTGATGAATTGCATTGACTTCAAACATGATTGCTTACACCTGTCGTCTCTGATTTCGAAAAAACGTAATTTTACCCAATTGCACTGAAAATAGACATAGCGAAATCTAGGCAAATCTAGGCTTTTTGACCGGCTTTAGGGATCTTTTCCAACCATTCCACCAGCAATTGCACGGATCGTTGGCCACGATATTCATTAATCTCTAATTTATAGGCCACATGGATCTGCCGACACTGAAAATCCGGCCAAAGACTCCGATCAATATTGAACGCAATGGCATCAACTACCGTATTGCCCCCCACACTTTGCAGGGTCATCTTCAAGTGATTCTCTCCAACAATTTTCTGCCCGAGTAAGAAAAATTCCCCATCAAATACCGGCTCTTCAAATCCCTGTCCCCAAGGACCGGCCTGTTGTAATAATTCGGCAAATTCCAGAGTCATCAGCTCAGAGGGGAGTTCACCATCAGAAAAGAGCTGATAATTCAGATGCTCCGGTTCGACAAATTCCGTGGCAACCCGCTCTAACTGCTCCACAAATTTTGTAAAGTTCTGTTGAGGGAGCGATAAACCGGCAGCCATGGCATGCCCACCGAACTTATCGATCAACCCCGGATTTTGGGTATCAATCCGCTCCAGCAAATCTCGCATATGCACACCGGCAACCGAGCGTCCGGAACCTTTTAAGGTCTGTTCATCCGCTTTAGCAAAAGCAAACACTGGCCGGTAGTATTTTTCTTTGATCCGTGACGCCACAAGCCCAACCACACCTTGATGCCAATCTTCTCGGAACAAGGCTAGCGCACTCGGCAGTTGCTGCTCATTCAGGGATAACTTCGCGACGCTCGCTTCAGCCTCCTGCTGCATACTGATCTCTATCGATTTTCGTTCTCGGTTGAGGCCATCCATCTCACTGGCCATTCGCCGTGCTTGCTGAAGATCGTCACAAAGCAAACATTCAATTCCAAGGCTCATATCGTCCAATCGACCCACCGCGTTTAAGCGTGGTCCGAGAGCAAAGCCTAAATCACTGGCAACCAATGATGACTGTTGACGCCGGGAGACTTCAATCAAAGCCTGGATCCCCACACAGCATTTACCCGCTCGAATTCGAGCCAGCCCCTGATACACCAAAATCCGGTTATTCTGATCAAGACGCACCACATCAGCCACGGTTCCAAGTGCCACTAAATCTAAATGATCCGCCAAGTTAGGCATGCTGATATTTAATGCTGAAAACAAATTCTGCTCACGCATTTTCGCGCGAATGGCCAATAGCAAATAAAATGCAACCCCGACGCCGGCCAGACTTTTACTGGGGAAATCACAATCCGTCAAATTCGGATTAACGATCGCCTCAGCCGCAGGCAATTGTGCCCCGGGTAAGTGGTGATCGGTGATAATCACTGGAACCCCACGTTGATGAGCGTGCTCAACCCCACCAATGCTTGAAATTCCGTTATCAACCGTAACGATAAGTTCAGCACCTTGCTCACAAGCTAAATCGGCTATTTCCGGTGATAAACCATAACCGTATTCAAAACGGTTTGGCACAAGGAAGTGAACGTCATGAAACCCCAGGGCCCGCAACCCACGGAGCATCAAGGCACTACTGGTGGCCCCATCACAGTCGAAATCACCGACGATCAAGATTGTTTTTAACCGGTAGCTCAGGAGCAGCTCAACGGCACGAGACATTCCATTGAGTTGTTCCCAACTCGTCAACGCCTTCACACTTCGGTTCAATTGCTGTTCCGAGTGAATTCCCCGCCGGGCATAAATCTGTTGGATCAGTGGATGGATCTGGTCAGAAAAACCAGAGGTATCGGCATGATTACGCCGAATTAAACGAATCGTCGTCATAATTTATTAAAACAAGATGGCTGTCTTAAAGACAGCCATCTTGACCTTGGAATATCAATTCATACATTATTTGGTGGCAGGAGCCGGGAATCCATGCGCAAATAGCTTCGACAATGCCGGATATAATTTATGCAGCCGATCCAACGATAAAACCCCATCATCATCACTTAACGTGATCTGAGTCAGGCCATCCGAACTCCCAATCGTCAGCGTATAATTACCATCGGCTAATTCAACCGGTGTCACGCCATAAGCTTTTAAATCACCTCGTTTCCCACTGTCATAATCCACTTTTAATTCACCGGACTGAACAGAATACGCAGTCACTTTAAAGCCCAATAACGGTAAAGCCTTCCCTAAAGCTTTCAGTGTTGGGTGCAACGATGCGTGAGCGATCAATGCTGATGTTCCATCTGATGCAAAAGTCAACTGAATGGGTTCAATTGCCGCTGATTCAGATGCCACTGATGAAGGATGCGTTGCTTGCTTCTGAACTTGAGCCTGCAATTTTTGCTGCTGATCGTGAACATAAGCAACAAAACGATTAATTTCCAGCACTTCCTGACGTTGGTTACGTAAATCCTGACGCGTGGCCGGTCCGGCTGGCTTTTGTTCATAACCCAGCAAAACCGGAGCAATCATCGCACTACGACCATTGGGCGAAACGGCGATCCGATATTTAAAATGCCGACGATAATAAACATCATCACTACTGAACAAACCACCATCTAAATGCCAATGATCCGATACCCAGTCTGCCTGCAATTCAGTCTGCTGAGCATTGATCTGCGTGATACGGGTTTTCTGAGCCGCCAGATAACCACGGATTAAACTCATAACCCATTGATGTGTCGCTTCAGCAGATTGCGCATGCGGCACATCCAACCAGAATTCCGGATCTCCGTTATCCTGATAACTCAATTCACCAGGAACCAGTGCAATCAACTGTTCCGGCGGCTGAACATCAACCTGTTCGCCGACATAATTCGTATACGAATAGTCTTTTCCAAGAGCCGGAATATCAAAATCAGAGTGATGAGCCGGAGCCTGAAGCGTATCGGGAATGATCAATGCTGATGAAGGCTTAACCTTTAAATAATCAAAATCATGTAAGGCCCGTCCTGAGTCACTGCTGGATGAACAGGCAGACAACCACAGCACTGAAATGCCACTGGCTGCCAACAACCGCAATCGAGATGAAAAAATCAACGGCTTCTCCGCTATTATTATAAAATGATACCAACGTTATCGCCGATACCGGGAAAGCTTAATCTGTGCGCTGTAGTCTACTGACCCACTGCCCTAAACACAAGGTCAACGATTCGGCAGCTGTCTTTCGAAATACATTCACCCCTTATCACGATGGCAATCAACCGAAACGACACGTATAGATTCCTTCATTTGAACAAAATCTGCCCTTAAAGTTCAACCGCCCCTAAACTGGAAATTCAAAAGCCTTCCGAGTATCCTCAATCCAAGATCAATTTATGAGTGAATAAGGACATGGTGCACCATCTTGTCATTACCGCTGTAGGCCAAGACCGTCCGGATATTGTCAATAAAATTACCCGTCATGTCAGTGATTGCGGTTGCAACATTGTCGATAGCCGTCTGGCGCTTTACGGCTCTGAATTTACCCTGATCATGTTATTGTCAGGCAACTGGAATGCCATCACCCGAATAGAAACGACATTGCCCTTAAAAAGCCAAGAGCTGGATTTAATCACCGTGGTCAAACGCACCACCCAACATGAACAACGTCATTACCATGCTCGGGCCAATCTGAAAATAAGAGTTCCTGACAGTGCTGGGATTATTCGGCAATTCACCCAATTTATTTCCGATCAAGGGTTATCCCTAGCATCATTGCGTTCACAACTAGACCATCAATTTCTCGAACTGGAGATGGTTGCATTTGTTCCGGATAACTCCGTCTCTACCGATCAGATGCAACAACAGTTTGATGCATTATGCCAGCAACTGGGAACTGAATCGGCTCAACTTATCATCCATCCACAATAGTTCACTAAGGAATCATGATGCCACCACTGACAGCAGGAACCAAAGCCCCCGCATTTACGTTAAAAAATCAAGACGATCAGGATGTGAGCCTGAGTGATTTTCAAGGTTCGAAAGTCTTAGTTTACTTCTATCCAAAAGCTTCTACTCCGGGATGTACCATGCAGGCTTGCGGCTTACGTGACAGTAAAACAGAACTCGACCAACTGGGGATCACGGTGTTAGGGATCAGCCCAGACAGCCCTAAACGACTCACCAATTTCATCCAAAAACAATCTCTTAATTTCACGCTGCTGGCCGACGAAGATCATCAGGTTGCGGAAGCGTTTGGAGTCTGGGGAGAGAAAAAATTTATGGGTAAAGTTTATGATGGGATCCATCGAATTTCATTTCTCATCGATGAAAATGGAACGATAGAAAAAGTATTCGATAAATTTAAAACCAAAGATCATCATGAAGTCGTTCTAAATTATTTACAGTCATAAGAACCATCACGACCGTCTGAAACGAGATAGATATAACAGCAAAAGGCCGAATACCGGCCTTTTAACGATGAATTAACTAAATCATAGATAGCTAACTAGCTCCATCTGATTGCGATAATTCATCCTTAGGCCAAGCATTGATCACCGCTTTGACCAAAGTGGCCAGCGGGATGGCAAAGAACACGCCCCAAAATCCCCACAGCCCTCCGAAGAGCAATACTGCAATAATAATGGCCAAGGGATGTAGATTAACGGCTTCTGAAAATAGCAGTGGCACCAATAGATTACCATCAAGCGCCTGAACGATGGCATAAGCTAGCATCAAATAGCCAAAATTAGCCGTTGGGCCCCATTGAAAAAGGGCAACGACTGCTACGGGAATAGTCACCAGCACGGCACCAATATATGGAATTAACACCGATAGTCCTACCGAAACACCAAGTAATGCCGAGTAACGCAAGCCCATTAGCATAAAGACCAAATAGCTCACGATGCCCACCACAATAATTTCGATGACCTTGCCTCGGATGTAGTTAATAATTTGCTGATGCATTTCATGCCAAACTTGGCCTACCAGTATTCGATTTTTCGGCAAAAATCGAGTCATCGACGAGACTAATTTCTGCTTATCACTTAATAAGAAAAACAACATAAGTGGCACTAAGACACAATAAATAGCAATCGTCGCCAAATTAATTAATGAACTGAGCGATGCCTGTAGGACTTTTTCCCCCATACCAAGCACCCGTTTTTGTACTGCATCCGACACGGTATCCACCAAACTGCGATCGATCAGCTCTGGGTAACGTTGTGGCAAAGAATCCATCCAAACCTGCATTTTGCTAAACATAACCGGCAGTTCACCAATTAAATTAGCCCCTTGAGTCCAGACCGTCGGAACAATTCGTAACATAGCCACAATCATCACGGCTATAAATATCGTTAGCACAATCACCGTTGAAATCCGACGACCAACACCAACCTGTTCCAACCGGGAAATAGGCCAATCCAATAAATAAGCCAGTACAATGGCTATTAATAGTGGAGTTAACAAATGGCCGATGAAATAAAGAATAATAAACCCTGCAATTAATATTAAAATTAATGCAACAGCTTCTGGGTCGGAAAATTTTCGTTGGTACCAACGTTGTAATAGGCTAAACATACAGGCGTTAAGCGCCCCCTCTGCGGTTTTCTAATAACAAAAGAATCATTTAAACAATACTCAGGCTCTTCATTTTATGCTCGGCTACTATAACAAAGATATACATAATAACCATTGTTCGCTGTGAATGATTTTAGTTACTATGGGGTACTTAAAGCTCAGCCAAATACAGGATGACTGATCATTTTGAATTTTCGTCATAAAAACCAAACCCGTCTTGCCATTTTCTCTCGACGTTGGTTATGTTATAGCCTGTTTCCATTACTTTTATGTGGAGGATTTCCTTCTTTCACAGCGGCGGCTGACGATGCCCTCCCCCAATTAGGAACCGCAGGTGTGCAGGCTTTATCCATTGCCAAAGAGCGTCAGTATGGCGATGCCTTTATGCGAATGAGCCGAGCGAGCGGAGGAATCATCAATGATCCGGTGTTAACAGATTTCATTAATCAATTAGGCTATCGATTAGTCTCCAATGCCGATGGGGTCCGTTTTCCTTTTCATTTTTTCTTGGTTAACGATCCCACTATTAATGCGGCCGCTTTTTTAGGAGGCTATGTCAAAGTCAACAGTGGCTTATTTTTATATGCCCAGAGCGAAAGTGAACTAGCAGCCGTATTAGCCCATGAAATCAGTCATGTGACTCAACGCCATATTGCTCGTAGCATTGAAAACGCAGCCCAAAATAACCATCTGACTATTGCCGGTCTTCTGGGTTCAGTCATACTCAGTATTGCCAACCCAGCGGCCGGCATAGCGGCCATGCAAACGTCCATCGCAGCCAGTATTCAGGGGAAAATTAATTTTACCCGACAAAATGAAGAGGAAGCGGACCGGATCGGGATGCAGGTTTTGGCTCGCTCCGGCTTTAAACCTTCGGCCATGGCAACTTTCTTTGGTCGTCTGGCCTCGAAATACCGTTATACAACGAAACCACCGGAAATTTTGGCCGATCACCCGTTAACAGCCAACCGAATTGCCGATGCTCAAGCGCGAGCCAGCCAATATCCCAATAAATATGTTGCGCCGGACTTAGATTTTCAATTGGCTAAATCGAGGATTCAAGTTCGTTTTGGAACAATGGATGCCGAACAAGCCCTCTCCGAATTTAAACATCAGCTACAAACCCAGCAATACGTGCTGCGTGATGCCGCTCTCTATGGTGAAGCTCTGGCACTTTTTGCAGAAAAAAATTATCAAGAGGCCCAAAAAATTATCGAGGATTTGGCGCATCGTTACCCTGAAAATTTGTTTTTCTTAGATACTCAATCCGATATTTTATTAGCAATGAATCAAACTGCTCAGGCCATAAAACTGCTCAATACAACCCGTCAGCGACTTCCGGATAATCCAGTGGTCATACTCAACCTAGCCGTCGCTTACGATCAGGCGAAACAATATGCCAAAGAAGCCCAGTTACTCGATCATTACTTAAGAACCCACCCTGATCAGATATTAGCTTGGCAGATGCTGACCGAAAGTTATCAGCGCCAACAATTAGATGGTAAAGCCTTACAATCACAAGCTGAATATTTTGCCTTGCGGGGACAATATCAATTGGCGATTAAACGTCTTCAAAGTGCCACATTTCAGGATAATAACCGCCTCGATGAGGCTCGAATTAAAGCCCGGATTGAACAATTTAAAGTGGCTCAGGCCGATCTGGACAAGTTACAAAATTAATCGGTGTATTATCGACAATGCATGAACATAATTATAAAAATCCCAATTCATCACTAAGCTGATAATACGGCTAATATAATATTGACCAACTGTACTTACAAAAGAGAATTAAATATGTCCGAAATCACTATCTATCATAATCCCCGATGTTCAAAAAGCAGAGAGACATTAAAACTATTAGAACAACAAGGGATCACACCAACGATTATCGAGTATTTAAAAACACCACCCGATGCGGCGACATTAAAAGGTCTTCTCCAAAAACTGGGTTATAGCCCCATGCAGTTAATGCGGCAAAAAGAAAGTTTGTTCACAGAATTGAATATTGCAGATCAACCGCTTTCGGATGCAGAACTAATTGACATAATGATCGCTCACCCCAAACTCATCGAGCGCCCCATTGTCGTTCACGGTAATAAAGCCATCATTGGGCGCCCACCGGAACAAGTACTGACGATTTTATAAACCCAGTGTTTCCTTGACGAAAGGGACGGTCAATTTACGCTGCTCAGTGATCGAAGCCCGATCTAACTGATCCAATGCATTGAGTAGTGTAGGCATATCGCGGGAAATCCGCTTAATCAAAAATCGAGCGACCTCCAGCGGCATTTTTAAACCACGCAGTTCAGCTCGCAGCTGCAGCGCACTCAATTTTTGGGCATCATCCAGCTCAATTAACCGATAAGTGATCCCCCAACTTAAACGGGAGGCTAAATCAGGTAATGCCCAACTTAATTGATGCGCTGGAGCATTCGCAGTGACGATAAGCCGGGTGGCATCAGATAATTCTTTCCGACGGTTATAGAAATTAAAAATAGAAGTTTCCCAGTCTTTATCACCGGCGACAGCATCAATATTATCCAGACATACCAACGCCATTGATTCTAAACCATCCAGATAACCAGGATGCATCATGGCATGCATATCCAAAGGCAAATAAGCGGTTGCTGCATCGCTACTATTCATTTCAGCACAACAGGCATGCAGCAAATGAGAACGACCCGAATCCGGTGCTCCCCAAATATAGACAATGCGTTCGCCCTGATCCAGAGCAAGGTTACGCAGCGCTGCTAGCAGCTGCATATTTTCACCAGCGTAAAAACTGGCAAATGTTTCGTCATCCGGTAAATGAACCGGAAGTGATAATTGAGGCGATCTAGTCAAAGGATAGTTTAAACCCTAAATAATTCGCAGTGATTATACAGCTCACCCGATTAATGAACAAGACCCGGAGATTATCACAGCCAAACCACACGACATGGCTATAAAAAACCCATTTCAATACAATTTCCAAAGCTGATAAATGGCAACTTTTTTATGATAGTCACCCACACAACGTCTACTTATCTGACTGATATTGGTATAAATAAGGATTTTGAGGGTCAACCTTAAATTCCCCCGTCAGATCCAACGCATTTTTTAATTCCTGCCATTGACTCAGCAACTGCACAGAAAAGGTATAGTCATGGCCTGACACAGCGATCAACTGCGAGGTTCCCACACTCGGTTGGGTACTCAAAAACGTATCAATTTGATGATACTCGCTGAAATCATTCACCTGAGTGAACGTTAATTCAATCCGTTCACCTAAAGTATCCGAGCGAACTACTGCAAAATGAGCGGCCAAAGCATCGGCAACTGCAGCCCACATATCTGCCTGAATATTCTGTCCCAGTTCCAGAGACCGTTGCTGACCCGACCCTAAGCTTTGTGACGTTCTCAGATCCAATAATTGCCAATCTAAAATTTGGGTTTTATCAACATCCGCATATTGTTTTATCAATAATGCAATATCGGCAGCATAACGATGGCTAGCTTGAATCACCGGAGCGGTGAATCCCCCCCAGACATCCGAAGTTCGAATGACCATCGAATCATCCAAATCCATCACCGGTAATAACACCGGAAGGGCATACTGCTGAGCCTGTTGACGTAATACATCCCCTTCATCAGAACCATCGGCGACAAAATCACGTTGTCCATCGTGCTCTTTGACATCCCAAATGACCATGAGCGGCCGCTGAACGCCCCAAAACCGTACTTTAGCTTCCGTAAGCACTTTTTCAATCTGAAGTCGGTTAAACTGGACGGATATCATCGACTGACCATTTTGCTGAAGATAGGCATATTGCTGCAAATAATTACCCGCTTTACTTTCTGCTTTTTCAATAACCGGGTTCGTCAATGCTTGATCACTCCCCGTCACCCGCACGATCAATTGTTTAAAGGCCTGTTGCTGATCTTGGTCTAATTGACCCGATGAAGGGATCTGCAATTGATACGGATCCACATTGCTGACCGCCCAAGCCGTATGGCAGAACAACAACCATAAAAAAAGAATAAAACCTTTTTTCAGCATCTGAATACGGCTCCTTAACTCACTACAAACAGATTTTAAAATTATTTAGTTCCAAAGATTTTATCACCGGCATCACCTAGACCAGGCATGATATACCCTTTTGAATTCAGGCCTTGATCGATTGATGCTGTGTAAAGTTCCAGATCTGGATGCGCTTTTTCCAAAGCTTTTAAACCTTCCGGCGCAGCAACCAGAACTAACACCTTGATATTTTTACATCCCTTAGCTTTGAGCAAATCCACAGTTGCGATCATCGAACCACCGGTTGCCAGCATCGGATCAACCACTAACGCCAACCGCTCATCAATCTGCCCTACCAATTTTTCAAAATAAGGGACAGGTTCCAGAGTTTCTTCATTACGGTAAATTCCGACAACGCTTACTTTAGCCGATGGCATATGCTCTAACACACCATCCATCATCCCTAATCCTGCACGCAAAATAGGTACGACTGTCGCTTTTTTACCTTTGATTTGTTCAACGGTAACCGGCCCCGCCCATCCATCAATAGTGACATCTTCCATTTCCAGAGTTGATGTCGCTTCATATGTAAGTAAACTGGAAACTTCCTTCGCTAATTCGCGAAAACGTTTAGTACTGATGTCCGATTCACGCATCAGCCCTAATTTATGGCGGATCAGAGGGTGTTTCACTTCGTATACTTTCATTGGTGCTCCCTACTTAAAAATAATTCAATTTATTTATCTCCTGTTTAATTTTACAGGAATTGAGGAAAATGTCGCTGTTCTTCAGTCACTACTGTTCGCCAGTTGCGAACACTGTTAGAATATGCTCGTTTTGTAAACCCCATAGCAACAAGGTATAACTGTGAGTAAGCAAACTCCCCCATTAAGTTACAAAGATGCTGGTGTCGATATCGATGCTGGTAATGCACTTGTTGAACGCATTAAAGGTGTCACCAAGAAAACTCAACGCCCAGAAGTTATGGGTGGATTAGGTGGTTTCGGCGCCCTTTGCCAACTGCCTAATAAATATAGAGAACCGGTTTTAGTTGCCGGGACAGATGGTGTCGGGACGAAATTGCGTTTGGCAATGGATCTCAAAAAACATGATAGTGTCGGTATTGATCTCGTCGCTATGTGTGTCAATGACCTGATTGTTCAGGGAGCCGAACCACTGTTCTTCTTAGATTACTATGCTACTGGTAAACTGGATGTTGACACAGCGGCAGATGTTGTAGCTGGAATCGGTCATGGCTGCGAACAAGCCGGCTGTGCCTTAATTGGTGGTGAAACAGCCGAAATGCCCGGTATGTATCATGGTGAAGATTATGATATTGCTGGCTTTTGTGTGGGTGTGGTCGAAAAATCTGAAATCATTGACGGTAGCCAAGTCAC
The DNA here is from genome assembly GCF_046054165.1 of Celerinatantimonas marina. Classification (NCBI taxonomy): domain Bacteria; kingdom Pseudomonadati; phylum Pseudomonadota; class Gammaproteobacteria; family Celerinatantimonadaceae; genus Celerinatantimonas; species Celerinatantimonas marina. The sequence continues at coordinate 134,358 of NZ_JBFNXK010000011.1, forward strand.
TGATGGTGATACCTTGATTGCTGTTGCTTCGAGTGGCCCTCATTCCAATGGTTATTCTCTGGTTCGTAAAATCCTAGAAGTCTCAGGACAAGATCCAAATCAAGCATTTGGTGACAGTACCCTAGGTGAAACCTTACTGACTCCCACCCGGATTTATGTCAAAGCAGCTCTGGAGCTCTTTCAACAAGTTCAGGTGCATGCGTTATCGCATATTACCGGTGGTGGTTTCTGGGAAAATATCCCCCGGGTGCTTCCTGATGGGACCAAAGCTGTTATTGATGAAAGCAGCTGGCAATGGCCAGAAATTTTCCATTGGCTTCAAGAAAATGGCAATGTCTCTCGGGAAGAAATGTACCGGACATTCAACTGTGGTGTTGGACTAATCATCGCCCTCCCACAGGATAAAGCATCACTAGCGATTGAGATCCTTACTCAAGCGGGTGAATCTGCTTGGCAGATCGGCCATATCGAAACAGCCGAAGCAAACGAGGCAAAAGTTGTCATCGCCTAATACACTGAAGCGAATTGCCGTACTCATTTCGGGGTACGGCAGTAATCTTCAAGCTATCATTGATGGTTGTCATCGACAGCAGATTGATGGCCAAATTGAAGTCGTAGTCAGTAGTCAGCATAAGGCTTATGGGCTGACCCGAGCCGCTGAAGCGGGAATCGATACTGCGGTATTGACCCGTACCGATTACCCGCAACGAGCGGATTATGATGAAGCGCTCCGAGAACTATTGGATGATTACCAGATTGATCTGATTGTTCTGGCAGGCTTCATGCGTATTTTAACCCCCGAGCTAGTCACTCATTATCAAGGCCGGATGCTAAACATTCATCCCTCGCTGTTACCTAAGTATCCCGGGTTAAATACCCACCAGCGAGCCATCGATGCCAACGATCCTGAACATGGATGTAGTATTCACTTCGTGACCAGTGAACTCGATGGTGGCCCTATCATTTTACAAGCCAAAGTTCCAGTCTTTGCAGATGATGATGCCGATTCGTTGGCTGAGAGAGTCAATCAGCAAGAGCTGGTTAACTATCCCGTCGTCGTCCAGTGGTTTTGCCAAGATCGATTGTGTATGCATGACGGTCAAGCATGGCTGGATGAAAAGCCTATTGGCAAACACGGCTATGCAGATGATGAAGAATAACCAATAAAAAAAGCCATGAACACATGGCTTTTTCCGTTTTTACGACCCAACAAAAATCTGTAGCTAACATGCCCTGAAGGCGGGCTATCGCTCCTTACGACGCTTGTACTCGATTCATCACTAATTCCCCCAGATAAAATACCGTATATTCTCCTGAGGCCATTCTTTGCCATGATTCGTTACTGGTAAGAGGTTGAGTCGCAACCACTGTGACGACATCATCAGGTGTGGTTTGAGTTTGAAAATCAACCGTTACATCAGCATCCTGCAAACGTGCTTGTCCAAATGGGGCTCGCCGTGTAATCCAATGCAGATTATTTGAGCAATAGGCCATCACATACTCTCCATTACTCAATAACATATTAAAGACCCCCAGCTGACGCAACTGGTCTGCCAGCGATGCGATAAACCCAAAAACTTCCTGCATCTGCGGCGGTTTTTGCGGATAATGTTGACGGAGCTGTTCTAAAATCCAGCAGAAAGCCAACTCGCTATCGGTTTGCCCGATGGGATGATAAAACCCGGTATCGAGTAATTCATAATCCTTCAGTTGCCCATTATGTGCGTAAGTCCAGTTTTCTCCCCACAGTTCTCGGGTAAATGGATGAGTGTTTTCTAAACTAACGCCCCCCCGATTAGCCTGACGAATATGGCTCACAACCGCACAGCTTTTAATCGGATAATTAAGCACCATTTTAGCAATTTCTGATTCCGCACTCGGTGCAGGATCTTTAAAACTCCGACATCCTTTCCCTTCGTAAAAGGTAATTCCCCAACCATCTTTATGGGGTCCAGTATGACCGCCACGCTGAACCAGCCCGGTGAAAGAAAAACAGATATCTGTTGGAACATTGGCACTCATGCCCAACAACTCACACATGACCAAAACCTCTTCGTGAACGGAGCCTATGCTGCCATTTTTTGTTCAATTAACTGGATTAATATATGAATCACTTTGATATGAATTTCTTGAATACGATCTGCATAGCCAAAATGTTTCACACAGATCTCACAATCCGCCACACCGGCTAATTTACCCGCATCTTTACCCGTGAGTAAAACAACTTTCATCCCTTTGCTGTGGGCAACATCAATCGCTTTAATAATATTGGCTGAATTACCGCTGGTCGTAATGCCTAATAAGATATCCCCGGTCTGACCGAGCCCTTCAATGTAACGAGAGAAAATATCATTAAAGCCGTAATCATTTCCGACACAAGAAATATGACTGGGATCAGAGATGGCAATCGCCGGATAAGCTGGACGATTTTCTCGATAGCGTCCAGTGAGCTCTTCAGCAAAATGCATCGCATCGCAATGAGAGCCCCCGTTTCCGCAAGAGATCACTTTTCCACCTTTTTTAAAACTCTGAGCAATCAGATCAGCGGCCTGCTCAATCGCTTCAATATTAGCGGAATCATTAATAAACTGAGATAAAACTTGTGATGCTTCGGTAAGCTCCGCAATGATTAAATCACGACTCATGAATTAGCCCCATCAATAAGAATTGATCACATTATACTGTTTTTTTCAGGCTAACTCATTATCACCGGATTAAATCATTTAAAATTCAGAACTTGTTCCCATTTTTAAATGGAATATTAATAATCAATATTACACACTGTAATGATTATTAAACCAAGACACAGCCTGAGTTCGATTTTTCACATTCAATTTACGGAAAATATTAAATAAGTGAGACTTGACCGTATTTTCACTTAAATGAAGTTTTTGTGCCACATCATAATTAGAGCAGCCAATCGCCAGACAACGTAGTACTTCGATTTCCCGTGGAGAAATTTTAACCCGCTTAACCGGAGCATCTTCTCCTGATTTACGTTTATACAACTGGAGTAATTCACCGACTAACTGACGACCGAACCACATTTCACCGTCCATCACTTTACGGATCCCTTTCTCCAGGATATCCAAAGAATCACTACTGAAGAAAACTCCACAGACATTACTTAAATTACTGACGACATCCAGTGGCTCCTGCTCAGGATAATCCAGTAATAATATTTTTAGATGGCTATTGTATGGTGAAAAGAATTCAAACCAAGGACTATTCACTGCTTTTACAGTTTGATAATCGATCATGACGATATAATCGTGATCCTCAATCGTAAAATCACTAGGAGTCACACAAATTTTGTAATCCATTGCAAGTGCAGAGGATAGGTGATTCATTAAAGCAGATGAGAAAACGCCACCTGACGATATCAAAATCAATTTATTGGCCATGGTATATCTCTCCCGTTGAAGTATCTTAACTGATACTCGTTTGCTAGCATCCCCCACTCAAAAGAACTAATTCGTTTAACAATTCCAGAGTAGCATGAACTAACAAGTATGCCCGATGATGTAGAGGAACTAACGCACTTAAGCTCCGTATGGATGAAAATTTTATCAGGAATTCATCCAGTAACCAGAGCGGAGCTCCTGAGGAAGAAGGAAAAGGGTCCAAAGTGTAAACTTTGCGTTCCAGACTAATACTAACGGCCACCGTTGAGATATACACATAATCTTAATTAAAGATTTAAAATCAAATAGTTAAACACAAATCGTAATACTTTAATATTAGCCTTTTTTAATGAATTATTCATTATCTATAGAGTAAAAAAGATTAACGAAATAATCTTATTTTATTGATTGAAAAACATCCAAAAGAATCACTTTTATCAGTACGGGTTTATTGAACGTAGGTTGTTTTCAGTCGCAAGTTGCTTCACTATCAATGTACTTTTCATCATCATATGACGGTATATGTTTAGATCTTTTTACAAAATCGCATTATTACTTGGCTTAGCCCTATTCACGACATCGGGATGGACTGCCGTACTTAAAGCCAACCAAGGCGTATTTATAAGTCAGGTCCGTCAGGCGATTAATGGCCCTAAACAAAATCAGGAACGGATCAATAGTGCGGCGCTTGCTCTGCAGCAGGCTTTCAAAGCACATACCAAACATGTGCTTTACTCACCAAGCTGTTCCAGTGTCGATTGTCTCGCCGGTCCAAAAATTCAAGGCTATAGCTACTACGTTTCGCCTCAATTTGTATTCTGGGATAATCAGGCTGCAAATGGAGCCGGACAGAAGGATGTTCCGGAACTAAAAATCGCCATTTACGATGTTGCTTCACGGCAGGTCATCGCGACTCAAATCATTAGTTCTGGCTCCAGTAGTGTCATGATCGGAGGGAGCCACACAGAACATGAGCTTCTCAGTGGTTCAGTGAAAGCAGCGATTGATGCCTTTTATAAAGACCCCTCATAATCGCTGAGCCCACGCCAAAAGTTCACGAAAAAAGCAGGTGATGATGCAAAGTACCAGTGCACATAACCTGCGATTAAACCATTAACCTGCCAAACAGGACTCATGGTTTTCCCCCTTTGGGATACTGGATACCCAAAGATTGGAGCCTCACAGTGCGTGGATGAATAATGGAAACAGTGTCCACGCAGCTGGTATGAAACAGAGTCAATCTCAATATCTAACTGAACCTTCGCTAACTCCTGCAACCGTTCGTGCATCTGGCTGGAACCATCTAAGAGCCCACAACCAGGCATTGTTTCCCCAGCTAAGTTCGTCAGTTGCTGCTGCAAATAAAGCATGCCGCCACACTCAGCCAGAATAGGTTTTCCCAACTGGAAATGGGCCATAATTTGCTGTTTTAACACGATCCGTGAAGCGAGTTTGCTTAGATACAATTCGGGATATCCACCCGGTAAGTACAGCGCATCACACTCCGGTAACGGTTCACCATCAACCGGAGCAAAATAGCAAATCTGAGCCCCTTGCTGAAGCAACCAGTCGATATTGCCCTGATAGATAAAACTAAAAGCACGGTCTTTAGCCACCGCAATACGAATACCGGCCAGCTCCAATACTGTATTGCACTCAGTAGCAACGGATCCAGGCCACTGATGGGGCGGAATTGTAACTTCACTGACGGCACTTGCGATCCAGCGACTAGCCGCTTCAATGCGTTGTTCAATATCTGCAATCTCTTGCGCTTGTACTAAGCCTAAATGACGCTCAGGAAGCGCTAGCTGGGGATCTTTAGGTAAAGCGCCAAGCCAGGCCAACGACGCGGGTAAACTCTCGGCCAGCAATCGACCATGCCCTTCAGAGCCCACCTGATTGGCCAAAACTCCCCATAATTTAAGCTCCGGTCGATACTCGGAAAGCCCAAGTGCAATCGCCCCAAACGTCTGAGCCATGGCGTGACTATCGATCACCGTCACGACCGGAATATCCAGCCACACCGCCAGATCAGCACTGGAATCATCGCCATCAAAGAGTCCCATCACCCCTTCGATTAAAATCAAATCCTGATGCTGAGCGGCAGTAGCTAACAAATTCTGACAATGGGATTTCCCCATCATCCATAGATCGAGCTGATAAACATTCTGGCCACTGGCTAATGCCAAAAATTGTGGATCGATAAAATCAGGACCACACTTAAATACCTGAACGTTCAGCCCCTGATTTCGATAGTAACGCGCTAACGCAGCGGTCACCAACGTCTTACCACTCCCCGATGACGTGGCGCTAATCAATAATGCAGGACATTGACTCATTGATCATACTCCGGCCAAAGTTGCTCCAGGTGAAGATGCTTTTCTAGCACATCAGCCAGCCGATTTAATGACTGCTCCCGTAATGCATTGAGATCGACTTCGATCTCAGAGTCTAGGCCAGCCCATTTCAAAATGGCGTTAAGCGCCTGTGGCTGATCCAGCAACCCATGTAAGTAACATCCCATCACCTTTTGATCTGAGCTGATCGCTCCATCAACTTGGCCATCAGCCCTCTGTAATAATGGCTTCGCCTCTGCAACCCGACTGACCCCAACGTGGATTTCATAACCTTTGACCGCGACCGGTTGTTGCTCAGAGAGCAGCAGGGTTGCAGTCACATTGCGCAACTGTTTCTCCTGAGACAGTGTGGTCACAACCGGGAGTAATCCCAGCCCTTCGCTCTGCCCCGGTTCACCTTCCGTTCCCCATGGATCCGCGATCATTTCGCCCAACATCTGATAGCCCCCACAGATGCCTAAGATTTTTCCGCCATATCGCAGGTGATCCAGCAATGCTTGATCCCATCCTTGCGCTCTCAAAAAATCGAGATCGCTGCGAACACTTTTGGACCCCGGTAAGATCACCAAATCAGCGGCTGGCCAAGGTTCCCCCGCGCGCAGATAGTGAAAATCGACCTGTGGGTGCTGCCGCAAGCTGTCAAAATCCGTATGGTTACTGATCCGTTTAAAGACGGGCACCACAACTTTAAGCTTCCTTTCTCCCGCCGTTTGTTGAGCACTGAGCGCATCTTCAGCATCCAGCACCAGATCCGTTAGATAAGGGATCACCCCCAGCACTGGTTTTCCGGTTTGTGCTTCTAACCAATCTAAGCCCGGTTTGAGCAGCGCAACATCACCACGAAAACGATTGATCACAAATCCGGCAATACGCTGCTGCTCCGAGCCACTGAGCAATGCATAGGTTCCATAAAGATGAGCAAAGACACCACCTCGGTCAATATCTGCCACAATGATAACCGGAATATCCACCGCCTCGGCAAACCCCATATTGGCAATATCATGCTCACGCAGATTAATCTCTGCCGGGCTTCCGGCACCTTCAACCAACACCACCTGATACTGCGCTTTAAGACGCGCAAATGACTGACAGACGGAGGTTAAGAGTTGCGGCTTAAACGCGTGATATTGCACGGCATCCATATTGGCATACGCTTTTCCCCGGATAATCACCTGCGCACCGATATCGGTATTCGGCTTCAATAACACCGGATTCATATCCGTGGAGGGGTCAACATAACATGCTTGAGCTTGCAGCGCCTGAGAACGACCAATCTCGCCGCCATCGGCCGTCACGGCACTGTTGAGTGCCATATTTTGCGGTTTAAACGGTGCGACCTTAATCCCTTTGCGAGCTAACAACCGTCCTAAACCAGCCACTAAGACACTTTTCCCGGCATCGGAGGTTGTGCCCTGTACCATCAATGCCGCCATTGATTCGGGCTTTCTAACTGGCTGCGTTAACTCGGGTAATAAGCCTTTTAAAGCCTGAGGCAATCCTGCATTCACCATGATCACCCGATGCGCTATAGCTGCAATCTGCTGATGGAGCCATCCCGATTCATCCACAAACCGGCGGCTGAGTTCACCCAAAGGCACCACACCTTGCCCCACTTCATTAGACACTAATAACACGCTTCCCTGAGCATTCTGTAACGCCTGCAACAGTTCATCCCGAGCCATTGGCCAACCGGCTTCATTTTGGGTGAGTTGATTGGTCACCCACAGGGTTAAACAATCGACTAATAGACAATTATCCACTCGACTATGACGGCGAATGGTTTGAGCTAATTCCAGAGGGGATTCTATCGTCATCCAATTGGGGGGGCGGCTGTTCTGATGATGCTCGATTCGAGCCCGCATCTCATCATCCCAGGCCTGAGCAGTGGCAATATAACAGACAGGTAATCCCATTGTAGTGGCACGCGCTTCGGCGTAACGACTTTTGCCACTGCGCGCGCCCCCTAAAATCAACTCCACATGGATGCTCATAAGATCTCTACTAGTCGCTGGCAACTCGCTTGCAAGCGTTGCCAATGTGTTTCACTCTGCGGCAGGCCAAAGCGTAGCGCATCCCGCTCATCCGTTAATCGTGGCAAAATACCATCCTGACAAAATTGCTCAAAATAATCCGTTGCCGCTTTCAAAGGAACTCGGCAAAACAGATGGCAGTTCACGACACCAGAAAAATAGCGGCTCAGTAAATCGGCCAAACGCTGTCCGGCCGTGATTAAGTCGTCACGCTGCTGATGTTGCCAGCTTAAATCACTTAACGCTTGCGTCATGGCCCATTGGGTCGGTCCACTGACGCTCCAGGGGCCCAAATACTGCTCAAGCCGGGATAATAACGTCGCATTGGCCAACACAAATCCACCTCGAGCTCCAGCTAATCCAAAAAATTTGCCAATCGATCGCAGCACGATCAATCCCGGCTGCTGAGCCTGTGCTGACACAGATAAATCTGGCGTGACGTCAATAAACGCCTCATCAATAATTATCCAAGCTCCCCGAGCTTGCAATTGCTGCTGCCAGTTTAAAAGTTCATCGGGGTGATACTGCCAACCCGCTGGATTATTCGGATGGATCACCAACAACACATCACACCAATCTAAATCATCGTCACTGGGCTTTTCGTCAAAATAACGGATCACAGCACCACAGGTTCGCCACGCCTGATGATGTTCCTGATAACCCAGTCTGGGCAACAAAACCTTAAGCGGAGCAGCAAACTGTTCTGCCAGTATTATCGGAAGTGCCATAATAGCCGCTTGCGAGCCCGCTACAGCCAATAGTGAAGATTGTTGATAGTACTGCCGCGCAGCATCTAACAGAGCCGTTGAAGACTCAGGCAGATGCCACCAAACTTCTTGAGGGGGAGCGGCTAATGGATAGCTGCGCGGACTAACGCCAGTTGACAGATCGACCCACTGCTCAACCGGGCGCTGATAACGACAAGCAAACTGTTTCAGTCGTCCCCCATGTTCTAACATAACAACTCCATCCATAAACGCTACCCCAACCATGCCCACAGAATAACGAAACTCCATGTGACCGCTAGCCACAATAACTGAGCACGCCACAGCAACTGACAACTGCGTTCAATGTCTGGTCCGGTCACGGTTTTCCCGCAGCCCATGAACGGTTTATCTTTAAGTTTGCCAAAATACTGTGCCGGTCCCCCAATAATGATGGCTAACGCGCCAGCGCCAGCACACATCACCGGGCCACCATTAGGGCTGGCGCACTGCCGAGCCTGAGTTCGCCAACACTGCCATCCCAGACGAAACTGCCCGCAGAGGCAATAACTCAGCGCCGTTAACCGTGCGGGAACAAAACCTAATACGTCATCCATATGGGCAGCAAAACAACCAAAATATCGATATTGTTCAGTACGATAGCCCCACATGGCATCGAGTGTATTCGCAAGCCGAAATAAAACACCCCCCAAAGGGCCCAAACAAAAACTCCAAAATATCGCACCAAATACGGCATCCTGACCATTTTCTAAAACTGATTCGACCGTTGCAGATGCAATTTGCTGTTCGTTCATGGACTCGCAATCCCGACTCACAATATAGCTGACTCGTAGCCGTGCTTGTTCCAAAAGCCCAGCTTGCAGAGGACGTGCCACAGCCTGTGCATGTTGCTGCATACTTTTACCCCCGATACTAAACCAGGTAATGACCGCACTCAAACCAACGGCCCCAACAGTAGGCAAAGACCAGTGAATCACACCAGCACCCCATGCAAAAGGCACAACCAAAATACACCAACCGAAGATCCCCTTCGCGAATCGATGCTCACCTTGATTAAGATAGGCCTGTACGCGACTGGCACAAAGACCAAAACCAACTAACGGATGAAATCGCCGAGGTTCGCCAAATACACGATCCAGAATGATCGCGATTGTCACAGCGAAAGTCTGTTGGATAAACCAGTCCATTACCGATAAATCCTTGATGTTTTAAATAAAAAAGAAGTATATCGAAATAGTCATAAAGCCGCAGAAGATTCCGACAGTATGAATAAAATTCAAGAGAATTAGAGAAAGATTTAAAAACTGTAGATGCGAAAAAGCCTCCACAAGGGAGGCTTTTTCTGGAAACTGGCGGAGTAGACGGGACTCGAACCCGCGACCCCCGGCGTGACAGGCCGGTATTCTAACCAACTGAACTACCACTCCACAAGGAATACAGATGTATCCAATTTTGTTGAAATTTGGCGGAGTAGACGGGACTCGAACCCGCGACCCCCGGCGTGACAGGCCGGTATTCTAACCAACTGAACTACCACTC